>NZ_JBEOWK010000018.1:0-181856 GCF_040295985.1 Streptosporangium sp. NPDC002524
GGCCAGGTCATCGGCTTCTCCCTCACCTGGCCCGGCCAGGAACACGGCCCCCTGTGGATCACCGGCGACACCGTCCACCACCGCGCCCTGCGCCGGGCCGCCACCCGGATCCAGCCCGGCACCCTCCTGCTCCACCTGGGCGCCGTCGCCTTCCCCCTCACCGGCCCGCTGCGCTACTCCATGACCGCACACCAGGCCCTGCGGCTGTGCGAGACCATCTCCCCGCACACCATCCTGCCCGTCCACTACGAAGGATGGCAGCACTTCCGCCAGGGCCGCGACGGCATCGAACACGACCTGCTGCGAGCACCGAGACAGATCGGCGACCGGTTCCACTGGCTGCCCCGGGGCTCGGCGGAACAGGTCCGGATCTGACCCCCTCCGGGAAAAAGCGCAGGCCGCGCGGAGAGGAACACCGCCGAGCCGGTCTCCGAGGTGTCCCGGAGACCGGTGGGAACGTCAGACGACGGAAAACGTCAGGCGCGTCCCTCCACGAGGACCCCGTCGACCCGGCGCGGGATGCCCAGCGGGTTGTCGTCGCGCAGCTCGGGCGGCAGGAGCGCGGCCGGCCAGTCCTGGTAGGCGGTCGGCACCAGCCACCTGCGGATCGCGGCGGCACCGACCGAGGTGTGGGCGGCGGCCGTGCTGGCGGGCCAGGGACCGCCGTGGTGCATGGCCCAGCGGACCGCCACCCCGGTCGGCCAGCCGTTCCAGATCAGCCGTCCGGCCTTCCTGAGCAGCACCTCGGCGCTCCCGCGCGCCTCGGCGGGGTCGGTCGCGTGGATCGTCGCGGTCAGCGAGCCGTCCAGCCTTTCCAGTACGGGGGGCAGGTCCGCGGGGTCGGTGTAGACGACCACGAGGGCGGCCGGGCCGAAGCACTCCTCCACGAGATCGGGCAGGTCCGCGGCGAACGTCGCCAGGTCGGTGACGAACACCTGCGGGGTCACCGCGAACGCCCCCTCGCCCGGCTGCCCCTCGGCGAGCGGGGTGAGCTTGCCGAGCCTGGCCAGCCCGCGCAGGTAGCCGCCCTGCATCCGCTCGGTGAGCATCGGCCCGCCCACGGTCTCGGAGACCGCCTCGGAGACCGACACCAGGAGCTCGGTGTCGTCGGGGACGAACACCAGCCCCGGGTTGGTGCAGAACTGGCCGGTGCCGAGGGTGAGCGAGGCGGCGAACCCCTGGGCGAGGCCGTCGCGGGCGGCCGAGGGCAGCACGACGACGGGGTTGACGCTGCCCAGCTCGCCGTAGAACGGGATGGGGTCGGGACGCTCGGCGATGAGCGCCTGGACGGCCTTGCCCCCGGGGATGGAGCCGGTGAACCCGACGGCCGCCACGGACGGGTGCCCGGCCAGCCGCTTCCCCGCGTCGAGCCCGCGGACCAGGCCGAGCAGCGCCGGGTCGGGCAGGGCGCGCTGGATGATCTGCCACGACAGCTCCGACGTGGCCGGATGCCCGTCGTGGGCCTTGACCACCACCGGGCACCCGGCGGCGAGCGCCGAAGCCGTGTCACCGCCCGCGACCGAGAAGGCGAACGGGAAGTTGCTCGCCGCGAAGACCCCGGCCACGCCGGGCAGCGGGTGGTTCATCCGCCGCAGGTCGGGAACCGGCGGCTGGGCCGTCGCGTGGTCGATCACCGCCTCCACGTGCCCGCCGTCCCGCAGCACCTGGGCGAAGAGCCGGAACTGGCCGGCGGCCCGCCCCACCTCGCCGCGCAGCCGGGTCTCCCCGAGCGCGGTCTCCGCGTCGGCCGCCCGCCAGAGCTCCTCGACGTTCGCCTCCAGCGCCGCCGCGACCGCGTCGAGCGCCGTCGCCCGGTCCGCGGAGCGCCAGGCGGCCCCGGCCGCGTGCGCCGCCCCGACGATCACGTCCACCTCGTCGTCCGAGGTCAGCGGGAAGGGGTCTCCGACGGACTCGCCGGTCCTGGGGTCGATTGAGTGGATCAAAACGGAAGCCTTTCCTCAACGGAGCCTGCCACGCCAGACCCACTCTCCTACGGTAAGCGCTTTCCGTCACAGTGGCCACCCAGCGCGGATCCGCTCGCCCTCATCGGCCACGCCTCGGCGGTCCGGCCTCGGAGGCCGGGGTAATCACAGGGCCGACCGACGGCAACCGTGAGACACCGCAGGCTCGAATGACCAGGTAGGGAGGTTCCCACTGCCTGCGGGGAGCTCTCCGAGCCGAAATGATCATCCAGATGGGTGAGGCGTCGACCGGGCGTCACCACGTCCCGGACACCACGCAGGGGCGTGGGCAAACGCGAAGTCTCGATCGCCCGTAATAGGTCAAGGGCAGGAGAAGTCCGAAGATGACCGATCTACGTGAATGCGTCGACGAACTGGACAAACTCGAAGACACCATAACCAGCATGAGGTGCCGGCTGAGCCGGGAGATCCGCCGGCAGCGCCGGTTCGCCGCCGACGCCTCCCACGAGCTGCGCACTCCCATCGCGGGCCTGCGCGTCTCCCTCGAAGAGGCCGCGCGCAACCCCCAGAAGACCGACCTGGAAAACCTCCTCTCGCACGCGTTGAGCAACGTCGACCGGCTGCAGGCGATCGTGGCCGACCTGTTCGTTCTCACGGAGCTGGAGGCGAGCACGAGCCTCGCCGAATACAAGACGGTCGACCTGGCCAAGATCATTCAGATGCAGGTCTACCGGCGGAAGGACCAGCACAAGATCGGCCTGCGGTGCCGGCCGGGGATCCTGGTGGAGGCCGCTCCGGAGAAGATCGGCCGGATGCTCGCCGAGTTGCTCGACAACGCCCAGCGCCACGCCGAACACGTCGTGGAGGTCGAGCTGAGCCACGATTCTCGTCACGCCATCCTGACCGTCGCCGACGACGGGCGAGGCATCGCCGAAGCCGACAGGCAGCGCGTCTTCGACCGGTTCATCCGGCTGGACGAGGCCCGTTCACGCGACCTCGGCGGCACCGGCCTGGGCCTGACGATCGCCCGCGACATCATCACGTCCCATGCCGGCACGATCCACGTCGAGAACTCGTCACTGGGCGGCGCCTGCTTCGTCGTCCGCCTCCCCCTGGCCGACCCGGCCGTGCCGGTGTCCTCGGTCGACGCGTCGAGCAACGGGCATCACGGCGGCTGACCAAACGGCCGCCGACCTCCCCGGGGCCGTCCCGGGAGACCCCGCCCGGCGCCGAACCCGACCCTTCACACGGTCGTCCGCGAGTTCGCGGTTACTTCCTGCGGCCTGGATCTCCGGGCGAAGAATAAGACTCCTGCCGCATTATGTCCAAAACCGGATCCAGCAATTCATATACACTCAAGCGGCCCTGAAGCGCCTGGAAAGGAATGCTGTCCCGGTCTCTCAGAATTGCGATGAAAATATGCTCGGCGCCGATAACGGGATCGCCGCTCTCGGCATCGACAACCCCGTGCTCGGATGCTATCCGAGATGCCACAGCCAGGATTCGCTCGACCCTCGGCGTGAATTTTTGGGCGGTCACCCCGCAAGTCTAGCCACCACGGGTCCACCGATGAAGGCCTCTGTCTGCTTCGGCGACAAGCAGACAGCAGTGGAGTCCAGGCCGATCACTTCACGTAGTCGGGAAGCCAGATCCAATAACCCTCGACCCACTCGCATGCCCACCAACCCTCGTCAAAGACGAAGACCCCATCCCGCCTATCCCGGTGTGGCGGATTTCCCACCATTTTCCCACCATGGAGGCGTGGAGGGCAGAAAGCTTCGACATCGATGTTGATGTTCATCGAAAAGAAGCAATGCTCCGTCCACCGGTTGGTGGACGGAGCGTCGCACTCAGCGACCCGGAACTACGTCGCGGCCTCGATGGCCAGCACTTCGCGAAACTCGCCGATGGCCGGGCGGTTCCGCTGGTCGAGGGGTACGGCACGCAACAGCATTCGCCCGGTCTCGATGATGTAGCGGCTGCGATAGGCGGTCGGAAGGGCATCGATCACCGTTGCCGCGCGTCGCACGCCTTCGTCGACGCCTCCCCTGACGACCGTGCAGAGCGCCTCATGGAGCATGATGTTGGCTCCGTACTGGTAGTCGCCGGTCAGCCTGAGCACATTCTCCCGAGCTGTGGCCGCCTTGTCCTCGTCACCCGCGCTGGCGTGAACCCAGCTCTCGGCGAAGTGGATCTGGTTATCTTTCCAGAAGCCGATCGAGTCTCCGGTGGCGCCCTTCGCCGCCAGGTCGACGAGGGCGTTCAGCGTCTCGCGTGCCTCTTCGTGTTTGCCGAGCATGGAGAGGGCCTTCGCCTGTGTGGTCATCAGGTCGACGGAGGGTCCACCGGCGATCCGCTCGGCGTTCCGGGCAAGGCGGAGAACCGTTTCGGGCGTGCGCTGTCCGTAAAGGCCCGCGCCTGCCTCCTCACACCGGACCAGCAGGCGCACCTCCCGATCCCCGGAGGCGTCGGCCGCGTGACGGGCCGTGTGCCACCAGCGGACAGCGGCCCCGTGGTCGCCCAGCCGGGTCAGCGCGTTGCCGTGGACGGCGGAGAGCGCGGCCAGGACCCGCTGCAGCCCGGTCACCTCAGCGGGAGGGGAGGCTTCCAGCTGCCGCCGCAGGAGAAGCAGGTCGATGACGAGATCGGCCACCACCTGCGCTGGGGGCCGGGTCCGGAGCGCGTACAGGTGATCGTCGCAAGCCATCTCCCATTCTTCGCCGCTGCGGAAATCGTGATCGAGGGACAGGTCGAGAAGCTGGCGAACCGGCTCGCCGGAAGCGCCGAGAATCCCGATCCCGGCACTGGCGGCGGCAAGCTGCAAAAGTCGTCGGCGTTCCATGTCGTCGTCTCCATCTGACGCCTTCCGAATGAGACTACCCTCGGACACTTCTCCCGAGTCGGCGGCGTCCGGCGAATCTGCGAACAACTCCCCCTCGGTGACCTCGAAGACCTGCGCGAGCAGCTGCGGGTAAGGCTCGCTCGGCCGATGCTTACCGGCCTCCCATGTGCGGACCATGCGGGCCAAAGATTCGTGAGTCGGCATGTGTGCCCGAATACGGCCATTTGTCGCATCGATCAGCTGGCGGGCGACTTCTTTGGGGGACCATTTCCGCGACCGCCGCTCTTCGCGCAACCGTACGGCCCACACAGGAAGATCATTCATGCGCGCACCTCAAGAACACAGGGGATGCAGGGGATATCCGCCCCATCCGAAGTGTCCCCTGTCGTGGAGCGGTCACGCAGCGTTCTCATGGAGTCGCCACGAAAAAACGAAGCCCGCCCGTGGCATCGCGCGCCAGGACGGGCCCCTTGCTCAGGAAGGTCCTCCTGACCCGATGAACAACCCTGATGCGCCGGTTCTCGACCGGACCACAACGAGTGGCCGCGACCGCTTCGCCGCCGCGCCACCCGTCACCGAAGCCTCGCCCGCCCTGCGACGCGCCGGGGACCTGGCCGCCGTCCTGTGCGACGTCCACGGCATCGAGGCCGACGTCCACGAGCTGCGCTCCGGCAACGCCATCGTGTCCGTCTTCCTCGGGCTCCTGGCCTACACCGACGGCGAGGAGTTCTGGTGGACCAGCCCCGAGCTCAACAGAGCGGGCAGCCCGCTGCTCAGCTCCGCGCCGACGCTGCCCCTCGCCGCCGAGCAGCTCGCCGGGCACTACGCGATCCTGCGCGCCCGACCCGCCACCGGCGTGCTGGGAAGCGAGCTGCCGCTCCTGGCCGACGCTCTCTTGCCCGACGATGCCGACGATGTCGTCCCACGCTGACCGGAAGGAAGCAGACGTGATCCCGCCCCACGGCACACCGGCAGGCGACCGGCTCAGCGCGGCCACCTGGCGGCCCGGTGCCATCACCGCACTCCAGCACCTGCGAACCGAGCTGCACAACCATCGCGTCTATCCCGCCATCGCCTACGACGAGGGACAGCCCCGCCTGGTGATCGGCTCCGGCACGCTGACCGTCTGGGCCGACCGCGAAGGCATGTTCTTCTGCTGGGGCACCCACCACCTGGAGGAGCCCGCCGAGCACGCCCCGGCCGACGACCTGCCACAGGTCGCCCGCCAGATCGCCCGGCGACTCGGCGAGCACTACACCGAGCCGATTACGGCTCCATGAACAGCGTGACGGCACGGCGACCAGCCTCCCGTGCCGTCGCGCTCACACTCCCCGCAGGCGGTGGTGCGTGACCAGGGGCCGCAGCGGGGTGAGGCGCGGGGGCCGGGAGTCGTCGCCCGGCCCTCCGCACCTCGGAGGAGAGTACGAGCTGCCCGACACCCCGAGCGGCGATCCGGAGGACGCCCGTAGCGCCTGGCCCTGCCCTGGCGTCAGCGCGCACCCGGTACGCGTCACCTCGGAGTACCGGGCACTCGGCTGGGATTCGTTACCGCAGGGGCGTTACCGCGTCGTGGAGCACACGTGCTCCTGCCGGACGGTCTTCTACGAGTTGGTGTCGTGCGGTGGCCTCTACATGATCCACAGGGTGATCCAGCGCAGGCCACCGGAGCATGCCTTCACCGGGCGGTGGACGCTCCGCGAGGCGCGGGAGATGTGGCAGCGGGTGCTGACCGGGCAGGCGCGATAGACGGACGCGAAGGCCGACGATGCCTGCTTCGGTATTCGGCACCGGCCCGCCCCGTGAACACACCCCGTCACGTCGCGGAGGCGAGATCAGGGAAGCACCGCCTCCCAGCGGGCGATCAGGGTCTTGCCTCCGGGGGTCACCGTCACGTTGTCCCCCGCCTTGCCCAGGGCGGCGCGCAGTGTCTTCGCCTCGTCCCCCCGGTAGGTCCGGGTGCCGAAGTTGCCGCCGGTCGCGGCCTCGATCGGCGTGGTGATCCCCTCGGGCCAGGTCGCCTGCCGGATGGGCCGGGTGCTCGGGTCCTCGTACATCGTCACCGTGATCGGCGCGGTGACGTCGGGGGTGCCGGTGGAGCGGATCTTGGCGGTCAGCTTCGAGAGGCGCTCGGTCGCGGCGACGATCGGTGCGTCCTCCGCCGTCGGCGTCCCCTCCAGCCGGGTCTCGTGGGTCCTCCCGCCGGAGTCCACCACGGTGACGACGGCGAAGGGCTGGTCGGTGGCCCCTCCCGTACGGTCGAGCGTGCCCTCCCGGCCGGTCAGGGACGTGACGAGCCCGGCCCGCAGGTCGCGCAGCTCGGCCTCCGGGAGCGGGACGACGACCACTTCCCCGTCGCGCAGCGAGGCGGCCCGCCCGTCGGCGGTGACGCTCATGCTGTCACCGCCCTCGCACGTCATCCCGCCGCAGGTGACGAACCGGACGACGACGTCACCCGGCCGCGTCTCGGCGGGCGCGGCGGGCCCGGTGGGCTCGGGAGTCTCGACGGCGGCGCTGGTCCCGGTGGTCGCGGAGCAGCCGGTCAGGAGGAGGAGCACGGCGGCGAGCAGGAAGCGCATCACACCACTGAAACGGATCGGGCCCCCGGCCGGTTCACGCCCCACCGGGCCGCGCGGCCTCCCCGGCCCCCTGGAGCTCTCCGAACCGGGCCCGTACGCCCAACCCGGCGGGCCGGATCGGCCGCCGGGTGACACCGAGGGGCCGTCAGGAACGGGCGGCCTCGGCGGTCCTCCTCGCCCAGCGGTAGTCGGCCTTGCCCGCCGGGGAGCGGACCATCTCGTCGACGAAGGCGAAGGTCCTGGGCACCTTGTAGCCGGAGATCTTGTCCCGGCAGTGGGCGTCGAGCTCCTCGGCCGTCGGCGAAGTGCCGGGGCGCGGCTCGATCACCGCCGCCACCCGGTTGCCCCACCGCTCGTCCGGGATGCCCGTCACGACCGCGTCGAAGACCGCCGGGTGGCCCTTGAGCACCGCCTCGACCTCCTCGGGGAAGACCTTCTCCCCGCCGGTGTTGATGCAGGCGGAACCCCGGCCGAAGATCGCGATGGTGCCGTCCTCCTCGACCTTCGCGATGTCGCCGGTGAGCAGCCAGCGGACCCCGTCCTTGTCCGTCACGAAGGTGCGGGCCGTCTTGGCCTCGTCCTTGTAGTAGCCGGAGGCGATGCGTCCGCTCCTCGCCACGGTGCCCAGCTCGTCCGAGCCGGGCTTGACCGGTTCGAGAACCTCGTTGAGCACGGCCATGGTCGCCTGGGGGTTCGCCTGGTAGCGCAGCCCAGACTCGGGCGAGGAACCGGGGACCGCCGAGGCGGTGAAGCCGGATTCGGTGGAGCCGAAGCTGTCGACGATCATCTTCCCGGGCAGCAGCTCCTCCAGCCGCGCGCGCACCGAACCGCTGAGGATCGCGCCGGTGGAGCTCAGCACGAACAGCGAGGACAGGTCGTAGGCGCCGGTGGCGATCTCCTCGACCAGCGGGCGGGCCATCGCGTCCCCGGTGATGTTGAGCGTCAGCACCCTCTCCCGCTCGATCGTCCGCAGCACCTCGGCCGCGTCGAACTTGCGGACGTACGCGATCGTGCCGCCCATGCACCAGGTGATGAACGTGCCCATCTGGGCGGCGCCGTGCATCAGCGGGGCCGCGGCCATCATCGTCATCTCGCCCGCGGCGACGGCCGCCTCGATCACCTCGCCCGGGGTGGCGCGCGGCTCGCCGTAGGGGTTGCCGCCGCCGAAGGCGAAGAACAGGTCCTCGGTGCGCCACATCACGCCCTTGGGCATGCCGGTCGTGCCGCCGGTGTAGATGATGTAGAGGTCGTCGCCCGACCGCTCGGGGAACCCGCGCGTCTCCGGCTGCCCGGCCAGCGCCTCCTCGTACGGCACCGCGCCCTCGACCACGGACGGCCCTCCCACCGCGATCAGGTGTTCCAGGGCGGGGGCGTCGGGGGCCGTGGCCGCCACCCGGGCGTCGAACTCCACGTCGAACAGCAGGGCCACGATGTCGGAGTCGCGGTAGAGGTAGAGCAGCTCCGCCTCGACGTAGCGGTAGTTCACGTTGACCGGCACCGCCCGGATCTTGAGGGTGGCCAGCAGCCCCGCCACGTACTCGATGCCGTTGCACAGGTGGATCCCGACGTGCTGCCCGGGGCGCACGCCCCTGCCCTGGAGGAAGTGGGCGAGCCGGTTGGCGTGCGCGTCCAGCTCGGCGTAGGTCGCGCGGCGTTCACCGCAGACGACGGCCGTGCGGTCCCCGACCGCGTCGGCGAGCCCTTCGAACAGATCCGCGTGGTTGAACTCCATTCGCACCCCTCCTGGGGGATCAGGGTTTGTCGCTGCCGACCATCCACATCGCGAAGAACTGCGCGCCTCCCCCGTACGCGTGCCCGAGGGCCCGCCTGGCGCCGTCCACCTGGTGCTCCCCCGCCATCCCCCGCACCTGGAGCGCCGCCTCGGCGAACCTGATCAGCCCGGAGGCGCCGATCGGGTTGCTCGACAGCACGCCGCCCGAGGCGTTCCACGGGGTGTCGCCGTCCAGGGCGGTGGCCCCGGACTCGGTGAGCTTCCAGCCCTCCCCCTCGGCGGCGAAGCCGAGGTTCTCCAGCCACATCGGCTCGTACCAGGAGAAGGGCACGTACACCTCCGCCACGTCGATCTCCCGGCGCGGGTCGGTGATCCCGGCCTGCCGGTAGACGTCGGCCGCGCAGTCCTTGCCGCCCTGCGGGTTCACGGTGTCGCGGCCCGCGCGGAAGATCGGCTCGGAGCGCGTCGCCGCGCCGAGCACCCAGGCGGGGGTGCTTCCGGTGAGCTTGTCCTCCGCGGCGAGGACCATCGCGCAGGCGCCGTCGGAGGACGGGCAGGTGTCGAGGTAGCGGATCGGCTCCCAGAGCATCGGGGTCGACTCGACCATTCTCAGGTCGATGCCGGGGATCCTCAGGTGGGCGTACGGGTTCCTCAGGGCGTTGCGCCGGTCCTTGACGGCCACCAGGTGGCCGATGTGCTCCGGGGCTCCGGAGCGGCGGATGTACTCGCGGATGTGCGGGGCGAAGTAGCCGCCCGCGCCGACGACCAGCGAGGCGCTGAACGGCAGGTGGGTGGAGAGCGCCCAGGTCGCGTTGGACTCCGACTGCTTCTCGAAGGCCACCACCAGCACCCGGTCGTGCACGCCGCCCTGGATCAGCGAGGCCCCGACGAGCGCGGTGGACCCGCCGACCGAACCGGCGGTGTGCACCCGCATCATCGGCTTGCCCGCGGCGCCCAGCGCGTCGGCGAGGTACGCCTCGGGCATCATCACGCCCTCGAACAGGTCGGGCGCCTTGCCGATGACGACCGCGTCGATGTCCTTCCAGGTCAGGCCCGCGTCCTCCAGCGCGCGCAGGGCCGCCTCGCGGACCAGCCCGGCGAGGGAGACGTCGCGCCGCTTGGTCGTGTAGTGGGTCTGGCCGACCCCGATGACAGCGCAGGGGTTACCCATGGTCACTCACCGCTCCTCGCTCGCTCCGCGGGGGTTGCCCATCTCACGCCTCCATCACGGTGACGAGGTTGTGCTGGAGGCAGGGGCCGCTCGCGGCGTGCCCGAGGGCGCGGCCCGCAGTGCCGTCCATGATTCGCCCGGCCGCCTCGCCGATCCTGATGAGGCCGGTGGCCATGACCGGGTTCGCGGCGAGGGGGCCGCCGCTCGGGTTGACGCGCGTGCCCTCCGGGAGCTCCAGCGCCTCGCGCAGGATGAGCTCCTCGTGGCTGAACTGGACGTGCAGCTCGGCCACGTCCACGTCACCCTTGCCGGCCCCCGCCGCTCGTGCGGCGTCGGCGGCGGAGGCCGACCGGGCGAGGTCCCTCATGCCCAGGTAGTGCGGCTCTATGCGGTGCGCGATCCCCGTTATCCACGCGGGCCGCTCGCACAGCTCCCTGGCCAGGTCACCGGCCGCCAGAACCAGCGCGGCGGCGCCGTCGGTGATCGGGGCGATGTCGTACGGCCGCAGCGGCGCGACCTCCGCGTCCTCCGCGGTGGGATCCGGGCTGGGATCCGGCAGGTCGAGGGCGTACGGGTTCGCCCTGCCGTCGGCGCGGCTGCGCCGCACGATCTCGTCCAGCTCGGCCCGGTCCGCCCCGGTGGCCGACGCCTGCAGCGCGGCGAAGGAGACCTGGTCCAGTCCGAGGGGGGCGAGGTAGTACGGGTCCAGCTGGAGCGTCATGATCTCCCGCAGGTCCCCCTGGGACGACTTGCCGAAGCCGTAGACCAGGGCGGAGTCGACGTCGCCGTGCTGGAGCCTGACCCAGGCCTCGTACAGCGCCCAGGCCGCGTCCATCTCGACGTGGCTCTCCGAGATCGGCGGCCAGGCGCCGAGCGCGTCGAGCGCGGAGACGAACGAGAAAGGCGCGCCCGCCAGGTAGTCGCACGACCCCGAGCAGGTGAAGCCGAACCTCCGCAGCCCGGTCGCGGCCCGCACCTCCTCCAGCGGGGGCAGGATGAGCTCGGCCTCGCCCTGTCCCTCGTCGACGGCGCTGTGCCGGGTCTGCGCGAACGCGACGACCGCTATCTCCCGCATCTAGAGCTCCGCGTCCGGCTCGCCGGTGGGGGCGAACCACTTGATGTTCGACATGGACATCGTCCGCTCCTCCTCGGGCACCCACACGGCCCGCACCCGCATGCCCTGGCGCACCTCGTGGGCCGGGATCCCGCCGACCAGGGCGATCATCGGGATGTCGGTGCCGTCGAGCTGGATGTACGCCGAGACGAACGGCACCTCGGGGGCCCGGGGGTCGGGCAGGTTGTTGATGGCGAAGGTGGTGATCGTGCCGGTGTCCGGGACGACCGTCTCCTCGGTGATCGACACCCCGCACTCGGGACAGGACAGCCGGTAGGGCACGTAGACCTTGTGGCAGGTGCCGCACCGGCAGCCGATGAGAACCCCCTCGGCGACCCCCTCCAGGAAGCGGGTCAGCGCCCGGCCGGGCGTCACGGTGTACTCGACGCTGACCTCGGAGACGATCCTGGTCACCTCGGGGACGAAGCTCTCGATGTCGGTGATGTGCCCGGTGCGCCCGGCCCGCCAGCGGGGGCGCACCCGCAGCCCGGGGCGCATCGCCCTGGCGTCCGCCGCGTTCCCCACGTCGACCGCGTGCACCAGCGCGGTGTCGGCGCCGTCCAGCCGGATCAGCGCCCAGGCGAACGGCCGGTCCAGCGGGTGGTTCCTCCTCGGGGTGGTCACCCACGCCCAGCTCTCCACGGTGCCCGCGGGGCCGACCTCGACGAACTCGCCGGTCACCGCGTCGCCGGTCTCCGGGTCGTACTCCAGCGGCGGCACCAGCGTGCGCCCGCCCGCGGTGCGGACCCCGACGAGCCGCCCGTCCCGCAGCTCGGTGAGGAAGCGCCCGATCACCGGTCCCGTCGTGCGCGTGTACCCGCCGGGGAACTCCAGCACGTGCCGCGCCCGCAGCGCCTGAGTGTCTTCGCTAGATGGCACGTTCGTGTCCCTTCCAGTACGGGTCACGCAGCTTGCGTTTGAGGAGCTTGCCGTTGGGCTCGCGGGGCATCTCCGCGATGAAGTCGACGGACTTCGGCCACTTCATCCTCGACAGGCGGCCCCGCAGCGACTCGATGAGCTCGGCGGCCAGCTCGGGCGAGGGGACGACCCCGGCCGCGGGCTCGACGACGGCCTTGATCTGCTCGCCCCACTCGTCGTCGGGGATGCCGAACACGGCCACATCGGCGATCTTGGGGTGGACCATGAGCTCGTTCTCGATCTCGGCCGGGTAGATGTTGGTCCCGCCGGAGATGATCATGTCGGCCTTGCGGTCGCAGAGGAAGAGGTAGCCCTCCTCGTCCAGGTAGCCGATGTCGCCGACGGTGAAGTGGTCGCGCAACCGGTTGGCCTCGGTCTTCGCCGGGTCGCCCTTGTACTCGAACTGAACGCCCATCATCTTCATGTAGATGGTGCCAGGGGTCCCCGTCGGGACGGGCTCCAGGTTCTCGTCCACGACGAGCAGTTCGCTGATCGGCCAGGCGGTGCCGACGGTGCCGGGGTGGCTCCTCCAGCCCTCCGGGGTGGCGATGGTGCCGCCGCCCTCGGTGGCCGCGTAGTACTCGTAGACGCAGTCGCCCCACCACTCCAGCATCGCCCACTTGACGGGGACCGGGCAGGGGGCGGCGGCGTGGATCATCCACCTGAGCGAGGAGAGGTCGTACTTGGACCGCACGTCGGCGGGGAGCGCGAGCAGGCGCTTGAAGTGGGTGGGGACCATGTGCGAGTTGGTCACCCGGTACTTCTCGCAGAGCCGGAGCATCTCCTCCGCGTCCCACCTGTCCATGTAGACGAGGGTGTGCCCCATCTGCAGGGCCGTCCCCCCGAACTGGGTGACGGCGGTGTGGTAGTTCGGCGAGGTGACCAGGTGGACGTTCCCCCCGCCCGGGGTGATGCCGAACAGGGTGAGCAGGAACGTCATCAGCTCGGCCCCGTCGTCCGGGTCCAGGCCGCTGAGCGGGCGGCGCACGCCCTTGGGCCTGCCGGTGGTGCCGGAGGTGTAGTGCATGGTAGCGCCCGCCGTACGGCCGGCGGGGGCGGTGTCCGGCTGCCCTTCGGTCAGCTCCGCGACGGACCGCACCCCTTCGGCCCGCGCTCCTTCGACCCGCACCCCTTCGACCCGCGCTCCTTCGGCCCGTCCGAACGCTTCGGTCCGCCCGAACGCGAAGACGCGGTCGGGGGCGATGCCCGACTCGGCGGCGCCGCGCAGGCCCTCCTCGGCGTAGCGCTCGTGGACGAAGAAGGCGCGCGCCTCGCTGTCGGCGACGATGTAGCCGATCTCGGGGCCGGTGAGGTGCCAGTTGATCGGCGTGTAGTACCAGCCGGCCTGCAGGGCGGCGAGATAGAGGGTGAGCCCGTCGGAGCCGTTGGGCACGAGCCCGCAGACGCCGTCGCCCGCCTTGAGGCCGAGTCCCCTCAGGGCGTGGACGAGGCGGTTGGCACGGGCGAGCAGGTCGCCGGCGCGGTGTTCGGTGCCGTCCGGGTCGACGGCGGCCACCCATCCGGGGTCCGCCTGCGCCAACCTCCAGAAACCGAGCGTACCCATCGGAAATCCTCTCGGTGGAAAGGCCCCGGCACGCCGGAGTGAATCACGTTCTCTTTATCGCGACAAGCCCTGGCGGAACGGGGTATTTAGAACAAGAATCTGTTCTTGTACGCATGGGCAGACTAACCCCGCGCGGTACGCCTAGCAAGCGCTTGACCCAGCATCGGTCCCGCCCGTTCGACACGAGATCCATCGCAGGATCGGCACCCCGGGAGACGCCCCGCCCGGCGGCGCCGGAACCCCGGTCCACCCCGGGCGGCCCGGCCGCGCGGGAACAACCGGGACCCCCGCCCCGGGGAACGCTACGAGTCCAGAATTTCCCGTCAGGCACCTGGCGAATCAACGGAGGTCGTCCCGTGGAACTCCTGCCGATCAGCACCCCGCACTGCCGGGTCGAGCGCGACGGTCACGTCGTGGTCGTCACCATGGACCGGCCCGAGGCGAGGAACGCGCTCTCCACCGACATGCTCGTCGGCCTGGCCGACGCCTGGGCGTACGTCTCGGAGGAGCCCGGGGTCCGCGTCGCCGTGCTGACCGGCGCGCACGGGACGTTCTGCGCAGGCGCCGACCTGAAGGCGATGGGCAGCCCGTCGCAGGACGCCCGGGTCAGGGAGCGGGCCGCGGCCATCCCCGACTTCCACTGGAAGGGCCTGCTCCGCGACTCCGGCGCCCTGCCGACGAAGCCGATCGTCTGCGCGGTCGAGGGGTACGCCGTGGCCGGGGGTACCGAGCTGCTCGTCGGCACCGACCTGCGGGTGGTCGCCGAGTCCGCCACCCTCGGCCTGTTCGAGGCCCGCCGCGCCCTCTTCCCCATGGGCGGCTCCGCGATCCGCCTGCCCCGCCAGATCCCGTACGCCTTCGCCATGGACATCCTGCTCACCGGCCGCGCCGTCACCGCCCGGGAGGCGCTGGCCATGGGCCTGGTCAACCGGGTCGTCCCCGACGGCGAGGCGCTGACCGTAGCCCTGGAGATCGCCGCCCAGGTCGCCGAGTGCGGCCCCCTCGCCGTCCAGGCCATCCTCCGCGCCTACCGCGAGACCCTGGGCCTGCCCGAGGCCGAGGCCCTGAAGGTCTCCGACACCATCGGCTGGCCGGTCATCGGCTCCGAGGACGCCAAGGAGGGCTCCCGAGCCTTCCGCGAAAAGCGCCCGGCCACCTACCGGGGCGAATGACCCGGAGCACCATCGACCTACGAGGCGGACGACGACGTTCTCATCCGGCGATCTTCCGCACGATCTCGCACGTGGCCTGGGATAGTGGCCATGTGCGCACGATTCACATCGAGGCCAAACCAGATCACCTCCTTCGCCTCGCCCGCTTGAAGGACCCGGTGGGCGCGGTCTCGGAGATGATCTGGAACGCGCTGGACGCCGAGGCCTGCAACATCACGGTGGACATCGAAACCAACGAACTGGGTGGCATCGAGTACGTCAGCGTCAGCGACGACGGCCACGGAATGCCGAACGCCTCCTGTGAGAAGGACTTCAGCGGGCTGGGCGGTTCATGGAAGACCAAGGCCAAAGTCTCGCCCGAGCTGAAGCGTGGACTGCACGGCCACAGCGGACAGGGAAGACTCCGGGCGTTCGCACTGGGTGAGCAGGTGCGGTGGGTCACCGTCGCGAACGCGATGGACGGCCGGACGGAACGTACGATCATCAGCGGCACCATCGACCGGCCCGCGGACTTCGACATCTCCGAGCCGGACTACGTGGATGATCCGGTTGGGACACGGGTTGAGGCATCGGTGCCCGCGGGCTACGTCAGCCGGTTGGTCCAAGACGACACCGCGCAGCAACTGGCCTCGATCTTCGCCCCCTTTCTCGCTGCGAACCCCGATGTGAACATCGTCTATCAGGGGAAGCGGCTCGATCCGGCGACCGTCTGGGCCGATATGGAGCAGTATCCTGTCTCCTGGCAGAGCGCCCCCGAACAGCCGGATCCACTGCTTCGCGTCATCGAGTGGCGCAAGGATGTCGGCCGGGTGCTCGCCCTCTGCGACGCCAACGGCGTGGTCCTGGACGAGGTCTCGCCGGGAATCCAGGCCCCGGGCTACCACTTCACGGCGTACCTGTTGTGGGACGGCTTCGTCGAGCGCAGAAACGACCTGCACCTGGCGGAGCTGGACGAGATCTCCAGCCTGCTTGAGGCCGCCAGGGAGAAGCTGCGCACGCATTTCCGGGACCGCGATCGGCAGCGCAGAGCCCGGCAGATCCAGGAATGGAAGCAAGAAGGCGTCTATCCCTACCGCGGGGAGCTCACAGAGCCCGCGCAGGCGGTCGAACGTCAGATGTTCGACGAGGTGGCGACCACGATCACCCGCCGCCTGCCTGGCTCTCAGCAGAGCCGGAAAACCACTCTCCGGCTCCTCAAAGAGATCATCTCCCACGACCCCAGCGGGCTCTACCCGGTGCTGGACGAGCTGTTCCGGCTGCCCCAGTCGGAGCAGGAAGAGCTCAAGCGCCTCCTCCAGCGGACGAGTCTCTCCGAAGTGATCAAGGCGACGGGACAGGTGGCCGATCGGCTGGACTTCATCGCCGCGCTAAAGAAACTCGTCTTCGAACCGGGAATGAGCAGGACGGTCAAGGAACGAAGCGAGCTTCACAAGATCCTTGAGCGCGAGACATGGGTGTTCGGGGACGCGTACGCACTGATGGTCAGCGACCAGAGCCTGGACACGGTGCTCATCCGTCATCTGAAAGCGCTGGGCCGGGAGACGGAAGCCGAAGAGCTTGATCCGGTACGCAGGGAGGACGGCCGACAGGGGATCGTCGACCTCATGTTGGGCAAGGCGCACCGGGGAAGCTCCGGGCGAGAACACCTTGTCGTCGAGCTCAAAGCTCCCAAGGTGAAGATCGGCCAGACAGAGGTCGGTCAGATCAAGAGTTACGCTCAAGCGGTCGCCGACGACCCTCAGTTCCGGGATGCCCGTGTCTCCTGGGACTTCTGGGTCGTCTCCACACAGATGGACGATATCGTCCGGCGGGATGCGACAGCCCCGAACCGCCCGCCGGGTTGTATCGCCGAGTGGGAGGGCGGCATCCGTGTCTGGGCGAGGACATGGAGCGAGATCATCGACGACTGCGAGGATCGTCTCCACTTCTACCGCGACCGGCTGAACCATGATCCGGCCACGGAACACGCGCTGGAATATCTCAGGCGAGTCCACGGCTCAGTGATGCCCCAGGCAGCCGAGCCGGTGTAACGAACTCCAGACGAGAAGTTCCGAAGCAATGGTGACGCTGATGGTCGGCTCTGCTCCACGGGTGGGCCGCAAGCGGCCCACCCGTGGAGCAGATGCTTCGGTAGTGCGCCTGAAGCCCACCCAGCTAGCACCCGGCTACTGTGCTCCGGATTCTGTGGAGTCGGCTTGATTCACTCTCACGCCAGGCAGGGTGTTCGGGAAACAGTTCGTCTCCGCCGACAGCGGAAACCACTAATTTCCCGAACACGGGTCTGTGGCGCGTAACGTGGCCCGTGGAGGCTCCTGCCACCGTGGCAGGAATTTAGCGAAACTTTTCCACCTGTGAGCTGGGCTGACGTAGAAGACGCATCAGGCCACACCGCAGATGTCCCGATCGTGGCCGCGAGCAGCAGGCCGACCGCTGAGCGGGTGCGGCAGATCCAATCCGCCACAGCTCAACCCGCTGCTGACCTGTCTTCGTCAGTCGTGCAGCACCGTGGGACGGAACACCTATGGTCGACAGCGATCCTGGAGGTTTCATGGCATACGACGTAACGGCCGTACGGGCGCATTTTCCCGCGTTGAACGAGGGCGCGGCGCACTTCGACGGGCCCGGGGGGTCGCAGGTGCCCGGGGTGGTGGCGGAGGCGGTGGCCGGGGCGTTGCGGGCCGCGGTCTCCAACCGGGGGGCCGAGACCGCCGCCGAGCGGCGGGCCGACGGGATCGTGACCGGGGCGCGCCGGGCGATGGCCGACCTGCTCGGCGTCACGCCGGGCGGCGTCGTGTTCGGCCGGAGCATGACGCAGCTCACCTACGACATGGCCCGCGCGCTCGCCAAGGAGTGGGGCCCCGGTGACGAGGTCGTGGTCACCACGCTGGACCACGACGCGAACATCCGGCCCTGGACGCAGGCCGCCGAGGCGCGCGGGGTCACGGTGCGCTGGGCCGACTTCGACCCGGAGAGCGGCGAGCTGGACGTCGAGGCCGTCGCCGGCCTGCTCACCGGGCGCACCAGGCTGGTGGCCGTCACGGCCGCGTCGAACCTGCTGGGCACCCGCCCGGACGTCCCGGCGATCGCCGAGCGGGTGCACGAGGCGGGGGCGCTGCTCTACGTCGACGGCGTGCACCTGACGCCGCACAGCCTGGTCGACGCCGGGCGGCTGGGCGCCGACTTCTATGCCTGCTCGCCGTACAAGTTCCTCGGGCCGCACCTGGGTGTGCTCGCCGCCGACCCCGGCCTGCTGGAGACCGTCCGCCCCGACAAGCTGCTCCCCTCCAGCGACGCGGTGCCCGAGCGCTTCGAGCTGGGCACGCTGCCGTACGAGCTGCTCGCCGGTACGACGGCGGCGGTCGACTTCCTCGCCGGGCTCGTGCCGGGCGAGGGGACCCGGCGCGAGCGCCTGACCGGCTCGATGGCCGCGCTGGAGGAGCACGAGAGGGTGATGCTCGACCGGCTCGACGCCGGTCTGGCCGAGATCCCCGGGGTGACCTCGTACGGCGCGGCGTCGCGCAGCCGTACCCCCACGACGCTGTTCTCCGTCGACCACGTCAGGCCGGCCGACGCCTACCGCTTCCTGGCCGAACGCGGCGTCAACGCGCCCGCGAGCTCCTTCTACGCGCTGGAGTGCTCCCGCCGCCTGGGTCTGGGCGACGCCGGGGCGATCCGGGCCGGGATCGCGCCGTACACCGACGAGTCCGACGTGGACAGGCTCCTCAAGGGCGTCCGGGAGCTGGCCGGGGAGGCGCTGTAGCCCGAGGCGGCGGGAACGGCACCGCCACGGGCTGACCCGGTTCCGGGTTCCAGTGCCTGTCCGACGTCGGGATCACGGGGTGTGCGGACTCACCCTCCACCGGCGACGGCACGCTCATGGCCGGCAGGCCGTCCGCGCGCGGAGGGCGCGGGACGGCCTGCCGGCCGGACGGGGTCAGGAGACGGGTTCGATCCAGATGTTGCGGAAGCGGGGGTTCTCACCGGCGTCGCCGTGGTCCTGGAGGCGGATCCCGCCCGACGCCGCGCTCTCCGGGATGTGGTCGCCCGTGCCGCCGTCGACGGCCACGTCGTCGTGCACCACCACGCCGTTCCAGACGACCGTGACCCGCGCGTTGTCGGTCTTCACCCCCGCGTCGGTGTAGCGGGCCGCGCGGAAGGTGATCTCGTAGGTCTGCCACGTCCCCGAGGCGGTGGCCATGTTGCGGTCGGGCGCGCGCTTGTTGTAGATCGCGCCCGCCTCGTTGGCGGCCGGTGTGGTGTCGCCGTAGGACTCCAGGACCTGGACCTCGTAGCGTTCCTGGAGGAAGATGCCGCTGTTGCCGCGCTGCTGCCCGGTCACGTTCGGCGGGTAGTCCGGCTCGTACCACTCGGCGTGGAGCTTGAAGTCGCCGAACGTCTGCCGGGTGCGGATGTCGCCGCCGTAGGACTCCACGGCGCCGTTCGCGACCGGCCAGGTCGCCGCCCCGCCGCCCCGCTTCTCCCACGCCGCCAGGCCGGACCCGTCGAACAGGGTGATCCGCTGCGCCTTCGACACGGTGAGGTGGTCGAGGTTGACGTTGCCCGTGTCGCCGGAGTCGTACCTGTAGGCGATCGTGTTCGTGCCCCGGTTCAGGGTGAGCGCCTCCGTCTGGACGGCCCAGGCGTCCCAGCCGCCGGTGGCGGCCAGCCGCACCCGCCTGACCTTCTCGCCGTTGACGTACACGCTCACCGACCTGCCGGTGTCGGACGCGTAGCGGAGCCCCACGTTGTGCGGGCCGGCCGAGTCCGACCACACGGAGAACGACGTGCTCGCGCCCTCGTTCCAGTAGCCGTCGACGAAGCCCTTGTAGGTGTAGCCCCGGTGGTTCTGGTTCGCCTTCGCGCCACCGCCCAGCGTGGCGTTCTCCGCCTCGAACACCCGTTGCGCGGCCACGGTGATGAAGTCCAGGTTGACGTTGCCCTTGTCGCCGCCGTCGAACCTGTAGGCGATGGTGTTGGCGCCCTCCTTCAGCGTGAGCGGTTCGACCCGGGTGGCCCACAGGTCCCACGTCTCCGTGGTGGGCAGCGGCACCTGCCTGACCTTGGTCCCGTTGACGTACACGCTCAGGGATTTGGTGCCGGGCGCGGGGTTCGGGCCGTTGGAGTAGCGCAGGCCCACGTGGTACGTGCCCTCCCTGGGCACGCGCACGGCGAACCGCGTGGCCGCTCCCACGGCCTGGTAACCGTCGACGAAGCCGCTTCCCGAGTAGCTCGGGTGGTCGGTGTTCAGCTTCGCGCCGCCGCTGTGCGAGGCGCTCTCCGCCTCGTACACGGTGTCGGTCTCCGGGCCGTTGACCAGGGTGTTGAGGGTGTACCAGGCCTCGGTGCTCCACAGCGGCTGCCCCGACGCCGAGCTGAACGGGCGCGGCGACCGCAGGTGCACCACGCGCCCCGGCTTGAGGCCCGCGAGCTTCAGCGTGACCTTCTTCCCGTCGGGGCTCAGGTCCGCGGAGGTGACGGGCAGCGGCTCCTCGTCCACCTTGGGGCCGCCGTAGGTGGAGGCCGCGACGTAGCGCCACTGGGTGGCCTGGTACCTGGCCGCGAGCGACGCGGCGGTCGCGGCCGACAGCGGCTGGGTGTACTCCAGCTCGAAGCCGCCCTCGATCGCGCGCATCCTCAGGATGTCGAAGGCCTTGTCGCCGCTGGGGGTCAGCTTCTGCAGCCCGTAGGTGAGCTTGCCCGTCTGGCCCCAGTTGCCTCCGGCGCCGAGTCCTCCGGCGTAGACGGCGCCGTCGGGTCCCAGGCTGATCCGGTTGACCCCCGCCTCCAGGCCCTGGGTGAGGCGGAAGACCGCGCCCTGGTACTCGCCGTTGACCTTCTCCAGGTAGCCGCGCTGGATCCCGCCGTAGGTGACGTCGCCGAACAGCATCTGCCCCGCGAACCTGCCCTGCTTCACGAGCAGCGGCGTGCTGGGGGAGTTGGCGATCTCGTTGTGCGGCAGCCAGAGCACGGGCGCGCTCACCGGCTCGTCGTCGAACCGGCCGTCGGGGTTGGTGTGGTGGTTGAAGAACCGGTCCTGCTTGACGTGTACGAGTTTCGAGGCGGGCAGCCAGCCGCCCTGGTTGTCCATGACGAACAGGTCGTCGTTCGGGCCCCAGCCGAGCCCGTTGGGCGTGCGCAGGCCTCCGGCGACGTACTCGATCGCGCCGGTGGCCTTGCTGACCTTGATGGTCGTGCCCCTGTCCGGCGCGGGCTGCGGGTCGGTGGTGGCGCCGCCGTAGTTGATGGCGACGGAGAGGTTGATGTAGAAGTGGCCGTCGCGGTAGAGCATCCCGAACGCGAACTCGTGGAAGTTGCCGCCGAACGGCCAGGTCGCCACGGTCCTGAGGTTGTCGGCGACCTCGTCGCCATTGGTGTCGTTCAGCTCCACCAGCCGGGACTTCTCCGACACGTAGAGCTTGCCGTCCACGTACTTGATGCCCATGGGCTCCTGAAGCCCGCTGGCGATCTTCTTGGTGGTCACCCGCGCGGGTGAGGTCGCGCCCGTGACGTTGCCGAGCAGGTAGACCTCACCGGCCCTGGTCTCCGAGCCGCCCCACGTGGTGATCGCCAGCCGGTCGTCGGGCAGCCAGTCCATCGCGGTCACCTGCGGCTGGAACCCGGCCGGTCGCAGGTCGGTGAGCGTGAAGTCGGGGTGTACCGACTCCAGCGGCAGCCCGTCGCCCGGGGAGTCGGCGCCGCTCTCGCACTCCTTGCGCCCGGGGGCGGTGACCCGCACCACGTCCGCGTCCGTGCTCAGCACCGAGGTCGGCACGAGGGTGAACCCCGGGGCGCCGGGCGGCTTCCACTCCAGCTTGAGCCGCTGGCCGTACAGGTGCTCGAAGTGGTCGACGCGCAACGCGTGGTAGCCGGTGGTCAGGGTGATCGTGCCCTCCACGGCGATCTCCGCGTGCCGCCCGTCGTTGGTGATCACGACGGTGTCGTCGATGCGCAGCCGGGATCCGTCGTCGCTGGTGAGCCGGAACTCGTACGCCCCCGCGGTGGCGATGGAGATGTTGCCGACGGCCTCGGTGACGAACTTGTCGACCAGGCCGAAGTCGGCGTCGGAGGTCCAGTCGATCGTGGGCATCAGCTTGTCGACGTTGGGCGTCTGGCCGGGCTTGAGCGTGCAGAGCTTGGACAGCTCGACCTGGACGTCGTAGGTGCGCAGGGTGACGCCCGGCTGCTGCGGCGGCACCGCCGCGCGGGCCTGGGCGGGTACGGCGAGCCATGAGAGCGCGGTGAGCAGTAAGACGGACAACAGGGGTAATTTCCGCATAGCCAGTCCCATCTCGGTGAGGGTGCCGCGCCCGGCGCGGCGTGGGGGGTGCGGCACCGCCGGTATGGCCGGTCGAATGGCGGATGCCGGGTCTTGCTCGCTGTGACACGAAGGGGCTAACGCTGCTCTGCGCCGTAATCTAAGGCAAGATCTTCCGCTTGCCCATACCTTTTTGCCGCTAATCGACGAAAGTCTCTCTCGTCACGACAGAAGGGTGCGAAGCCGCGGCACCGCCCGCGACCACCGGCCAGGCTCCGGGCCCACTCGTCTAGCGCGGGACCGGGCCGCCGAAGAGGCCGCCGATGACGCAGACCTGGGTCTCGGCCGACAGGATCTCCAGCCGTACGGAGGCGCCGGGGGCCGTGAAGGGGATGTGGATCCTGCCGTTCCCCTGCTCGAAGACGACCTCGGTCTCCTGTTCCCCGACGCGCACGTAGGCCGCCGTCCTGGCGGTGGAGCGGTAGTCCAGGCCGAGGACGACCATGCCGCCCTTGTGCGAGAGGGGGACCGAGATCAGGCCGCCCCGCTGGGGGAAGCAGCCTCCGGGGGCGGCGACGTAGGGGCCGGTGAGGCGGGCCGGGACGAGTCGGCGCCCGGTGCGGTCGAGCACGAGCGGGGCGGCGGCCGGGCGGGGGTTGCGCATGAGGGCGGCCAGGCCGGGCGGGGCCAGCGGGCTGAGGGTGAGGTTGCTGAGGCCCTCGTCCCCGTACCCGAAGCCGAACTGGTCGTAGGGGGTCTGCTGGGGGTAGACGTCACCGCCCGGCGGGGCGGCGGCCAGCGTGGCCCGCACCGAGGCGAGGTAGGTGCGGATCTCGGCCCGCCCCGGCTCCGTCCCCGTCACGTATCTGTGCGCGGAGTAGACGGAGCAGGCCGCGATCCCGGCCGCCAGCAGCGCGCAGGCGGTCCTGACGGCGGCGCGGGCCGGGATCCGCCTGCGGTACGGGCGCGCCTCGCCCAGCAGCGGGAGCATCGCGAGCGCCAGGCAGAGGGCGATCACCGGGGTCACGTCCGCGAGGTAGCGGGCCTCCTCCCCCAGGGCGCGGTCCAGGGAGCGCCCGGCCAGGATCGGCACCATGAGGAGGGGCGGGTAGACGGCGAGGATCAGCCACGCCTTCCACGCCCCGCGCCGGAAGAACAGGGTGACGGCGACGACCACCGCGACGAGCAGCCAGGCCGCCCCGATCATCAGCTGCGGCGGGACCGCGTAGAACTTGTACCACCAGGGTCCGGGGCCCCCGGCCGCGAGCACGGGGAGGGTGACGCCCAGCATCCGCGCCATCGCCCGGCCCGCCACCTCCGACGCGGGCGCCCCGATGGTCTGGCCGTGCAGGCGGTCGAGCTGCAGGACGAACAGGATCGAGTAGGCGCCCGCCATGGCCGCGTACGCGCCGGACACGACCGCCAGGGAGCGCAGGCGCTCGCGGACCGGGAAGTACAGGACCGTGACCAGGACGAGCAGCAGGGGGATGGCGAAGACGGCCTTGAGGTGGAAGGAGCCGAGCCCGAACAGGAACCACAGCCCCGTCACGACCGCGTCCACGCCCCGCCCCGACCGCAGGAACGTCACGTGGGAGGCGACCGCCATCGCGATGGCGACCTGCAGCGGCAGGGCCTGGACCGCCGCCGCCCACCAGTAGAAGGCGGGCAGGGCGAGCGGCGTGGACAGGTAGAGGGACAGGGGCACCAGGATCGCCCAGCGGGCCCCGAACAGCACGCGCAGCATGCGGTACACGGCGAGCGAGGCGGCGAGCTGGAGGAGCAGCAGCGCCGCCGCGGTCACCGTCCAGTCGTACGCGCCGAGCGAGGTGACGACCTTGTTGGCGATCATCCCGACCGGCATCACGTGCGCGGAGTAGACCCCGAAGAGGTAGTCGAGCCCGAACGGCTCGGCCGCGGCCCGGCCCACCATGTTGAGGTCGTCGCCGAAGAAGCCGCCCCGGTGCAGGACCACGGCCCGCCAGACCAGCTGGGCCGCGACGAGGACGAGCGCGACGCCGAACACCTTCCGGCTCCCGGAGAAGGGCACGGAAGCCCTCGCCGGACGATCGGGGGCACGGTCGGTGACCTGGGGCGACGCCATCATTCTCCAAACTCATCGGCTCTGATGAGTTCTTAGTCCATTCGTCCAGGTATGAGCTACCTACTCGTCGGTAATGCGGCCCAATCGTTCCATTGCCTCGACGTACTGCTCGATCATGCCGAAGACGACGTCCCTGGTGGACCTGACCTGGTTCATCGTGCCGATGATCTGCCCGGCGGGGAAGGTCGCCAGCTCGGTCGCGTCGGAGCGGCCGATCCGGCGGAGCGCCTCGGAGATCAGCATGAACTGCAGCGGCATCGGGAGCGTGCCGGGCGACTCCCGGGACTCCCAGGCGTCGGTCCACTCGTTCTTGAGCAGCCGCGCGGGCTTGCCGGTCCAGGACCGCGAGCGCACGGTGTCGCGCGAGGTGGCCGCCAGGATGCGCCGCTTGACCACCTCGGAGGTGTCGGCCTCCTCCACCGCGAGCCAGATCGACCCCGTCCACACGCCCTCGGCGCCGAGCGCGAGCCCGGCCGCCATCTGTCGGCCGTCGCCGATGCCGCCCGCGGCGAGCACGGGGACGTCGACGGCGTCCACGACCTGCGGGATGAGGACCATCGTGGAGATCTCCCCGGTGTGCCCGCCCGCCTCGGTGCCCTGGGCCACGACGATGTCCACGCCGACCTCGACCTGCTTGATCGCGTGCCGGGGGGTGGAGGCGAGCGCGGCGACCTTCACCCCCTTGGCGTGGGCCTGCTCGACCACGTCGGCGGGGGGCGGGCCCAGCGCGTTGGCGAGCAGCGCGATCGGGTGCCGCAGGGCCACCTCCACCTGCGGGCGGGCGGTGGCGTCGGTCCAGCCGAGCAGCACCCTGCCCGCGTCCGCGTCGGCCGAGAGCGGCGGCACGCCGTGGGAGGCGAGCAGGCCGTCGACGAAGTCCCGGTGCCCCTGGGGGATCATCCCCTGGAGCCGTCCCACGAGGTCCTCGGGGGAGTCGACGCCGAGGTCGGAGCCCGCGTACGAGGCGGGCATGACCACGTCGACGCCGTACGGCCTGCCGTCGACGTGGTCGTCGATCCACTTGAGCTCCATCTCGAGCTCCTCGGGGGTGAAGTAGAGGGCGCCGAGCACGCCCATCCCCCCGGCGCGGCTTACCTCGGCGACGACGTCACGGCAGTGACTGAACGCGAAGATCGGCAACTCTATACCGAGCATGTCGGTAACACGTGTCCGCATACCACGACTGTACGACTGGTCAGGAACAAACTGCAACGCGTTCTATTCCAGAACATTTCTTCTCGTCACAACCTCAAGCTACTCGCGAGTAATGAAGCGAAGAAAAGGTGGAACGCGTTCCAGTAGTTCCTCTCCGGAGAACACGGAAAGAGGGAGGCCGCGGGCGTGTGCCCGCGGCCTCCCTCCGTGGTTCCGTCAGAGGCCCTGCCGTCTCCCGGCCGTCCCTCAGATGTTCCTCAGATGTCCCTGCGGCGCCTCACGAGGACGAAGCCGACGACGGCCAGGATCAGGCCGCCCACCAGGAGCACGACCGGGATCGTGGTCCTGAGCAGCGTGATGGTGTTCCTGCCGTCGACCGCGTTCTTGACCAGGTCGTCCTGGGTCTGCTGGGTCATCTTCGCGGTGGCGACGAACGCGAGCGAGCGCTCGACCCCGTCCTGGGTCTTGAGCACGTCGTGGCGCTGCTGCTCCTGCCGCACCGGCGAGCCGGTGGCCGGCTCAATCCAGTAGGTGTTGACGCCGTCGTAGACCCGGTCCACCTGCACGTCGCCGGAGTCGTCCATGCCGAGGACGGAGGCCGGGGCGGTGATGGTGTCGATCTTGGTCGCCGGGACGGACTGCTCGAACCGATAGACCGTGAGCCCTCCGACCTGCTCCTCACCGACGAACCTGGCGTCGAACGCCTTGCCGGTGGTCGCGTTGAACACGCTGTACGTCTTCTTCTCGACGTCGAAGGGCCACTTGTAGATCTGGCCCTGGAGCCGCACGGGGTCCTTGTCGATGTTGACGTCGCAGCAGTTGACGCCCTCGCCGGTGTACTTGTTGAAGGCGCTGCGGCGCTCGGTGAAGTTGATGAGGGGGTTCTGGTTGGTGACGTCGTTGACCGCCATCGCCTCCTCCCAGACGACCCGGTCGCCCTCGGCCGCGGCGACGTCGCCCCTGGTGGTGACGGTGATGTCGAGGTCACCCGTCATCACCTTCAGGTCCCCGGGACTGAAGTACTGGGCGTCGACGGCCTCCAGCTTGCTGATGCCGTACTGGTTGGCGGGGGCGGCGATCAGGCTGGCCGCCACCTGGAACCGCACGAGCGGTGCGAGAACAATGAGGAATGCCCCGATTCCGATCAACACCAAACCGATGACGCGACGCATCGCTCCTCCAGGGGCCGTGCGCTATATAGGTGTCCCGATCGCCCTATAACAAGTTCCATTTCGCGATATGTTAGTGCCGGGAATCACCTACGTCACCAGGGATGCCAAAAAGTGACCGAAACAGGTTCTATGCCGGTTCACCGGGAGTTGACCGGCGGGGACGTGCGGGATCTCCCGGCGGTCGGCGGGCATCTCGACGCCATGGACGGCGTCCGCGCGGTCGCCTCCTTCGGCGTTCTGGTATACCACGTGGCGAGCACGACGGGCGCATCGCTCCGGGAGGGGTTCCTCCCCGCCCTGCTCTCCCGGGGCGACATCGCGGTGCCCATCTTCTTCCTGCTCTCCGGCTTCCTGCTCTACCGTCCCTGGGCCAGGGAGGCCATGGAGGGCACGGCGGGTGCGGGGAGCACGGCGGGCACGGGAGGCGTGGCTCCCCCTCGCGTCGGCGACTACCTGTGGAAGCGGGCGCTGCGCATCCTGCCCGCGTACTGGCTCGTGGTCGCCGTCGCGCTGTCGCTGTGGTCGTGGCCGCGGGCGGCCGACCCGGTCAGCTGGCTGCCCTTCCTGCTGCTGGTGCAGAACTACGTCCCCGACCCGTGGTGGGCCGGGGCGAGCCCGCCGGGGCTCGGGCAGATGTGGAGCCTCTCGGTCGAGATGACCTTCTACCTCGCCCTCCCGCTGATCGCCGTCGCGCTGCGCGCCCTGGCACGGCGCGGCGCGGACCCGGTGGCGAGGGCCCGGCTGCTGCTCACCGGCATCTGCGCGCTCGCCCTCGTCTCCCCCCTCTGGGCGATCTTCAGCCACCTCCCCGCGCACCGGCCCGAACTCGGGCTCTGGCTCCCCCGGTCGATGCTCTACTTCGCGACGGGCATGGCGCTCGCCGTCGTCTCGCTCTGGGCGCACGCCGAGACCGACCCGGACGCCCCGGTGCGGCGGCTGACCAGGGGGCTGCGCGAGTCGTGGGTGACCTGCTGGATCATCGCCGCCCTCGTGTACGCCGTCGCGGCCAGCCCCGTCGCGGGAGGCCGCCTCTTCGAGATCCAGGACCTGTGGACGGACGTCTTCGAGATGATCCTCTACACGGTCTTCGTGCTGGCCCTGCTCGCCCCCGTGGCCCTGCAGACCCCCGAACCCTCGCCGCTGCGCGCGCTGCTCGGCAACCGGGTGATGCGCTATCTCGGCCGCATCTCCTACGGCGTCTTCCTGTGGCAGTTCGTGGTGATCGTGGGCTGGTACGAGCTGACCGGCCAGGAGAGCTTCACCGGCGGCCTGCTGACGACGCTGGTGGTGTGCACCGCGTTCACCGTGCTGCTCGCCGACCTCAGCCACCGGCTGGTCGAGGCTCCGGCGCTGCGGCTCCACCGGCTCCGCCGCCGCTGACCCCGTCTCCCTCCCCCTCGCCGGGGGCGTCGGCGCCGTCTGCGTCCTCGGGGCCCTCGGGGCTTTCGGAGTCCTCGGGGCTCGCGGGGGCGGGGACGCGGGTCTGCACGCGCAGGCCCGCCACCAGCAGCAGCGCGCCGAGCACGGCGCACGACAGCGGGACCACCCGGTTGACGAGCGTCGTCCAGCGGCCGAACTGCTCCGCCTCCCCGGCGTTCCACCGCTCGTCCCCCTCGCTGGTACGCATGTCGGCGGCGAGCGCGACCAGCCGCCCCCGGCCGTCGGGGGTGCGCAGGGTCTTGACCAGGTTCTCCCTGACCCCGATCACCATGCCGCTCTCCGGTTCCACCCAGAAGGTGCGGGTCCCCTCGACGTAGGCGTTCACGGGGAACGGCTTCCCGCCGCCCAGGCCGAGAACCGACCCGGGCAGCTGCATGGCCTGCTGGACGAGCCGCTCGTTGACCAGGCGCTGCGCGTAGCGGTTGACCCGGACGCCGTACAGGGTCTCGATCCCCTCGAAGCGGGCGGTCACCGGGCGCCGGACGAGCGGGTCGTAGACCTGGTAGGCGACCGGCCGGGTGCCGAAGGGCCAGCGGAACACCAGCCCGCGCGGGGCGGGGTTCGCGTTCTCGTCGACGTAGTTCTCGCAGCAGTTGACCGCCAGCCCCGTACGGCGGTCGAAGGCGGCGCGGCGCTCGTGATAGTCGACGCGCTGTCCGTCGCGGGTGGCGAGGGAGACGAACTCGGTCCACACGGCGACGTCGGGCGTGGACCTGACCGTGTCCCCGTACCTGGCCACGACCGTCTCCAGCGGGACGCCCCGGTGCGTGCGCAGGGTGGCGGTGTCGAAGTAGGAGCCGGACTCGGTGGTCAGCTTGGTGATCCGGTCCTGCTCGGCGGGCAGGAGCAGGCCGCTGGGGTAGACGTAGAGGCGCACCAGCGCGGCCAGCGTGATCAGGAAGGCTCCGGCGACCAGGAGCAGCACGCCGCGCGACCTCTGGCCGTTCATCGTCCCTCCCCGGGTCGGAGAGGACGGTCCTGCTGGAGAGGAGGGTCCTGTTGCAGGGAGCCGTCCTGTTGCAGGAGACCGTCCTGTTGCAGGGGACCGTCCAGCTGGAGGGAGCCGTCCTGCTGGAGGGGACCGTCCTGTTGGAGGGGACGGTCTTGTCCGAGGGGGCCGTCCTGTTGGAGGGGACCGTCCTGGGCCCGTGCCCGTACCGGCAGCCACGAGCGGGGTGGCGGCGGCACGCGCGCCGCGGCGAGCAGCAGGCCGAGCGCGACCAGGCAGAGGTACTGCGCCACCGCCGCCCCGGCGTCCCCGCCGTAGCCGAGCGCGAGACCGGCCGCGCCGAGCGCCGCCGCGACCGGGAACGGCGTGAGCAGCACCCGGCCGATCCGGTGGGGCGGGCCGCCCGCGCTGTGCCCGGCCCCGGCGACGCCCCGCAGCCACAGGGCGAGCGCCGCCACCAGGCCGGTCAGCGCGGCCCCGGCCCAGCCCTCGGCCAGGAGGCCCAGCGCGGGGGCGAGCGGCCACAGCCAGGCCGCCCGCACCGCCGCGGGCGGCGACGCGGGATGCCTCCCGGCCGGGCGGCGGCGGGCCAGGGCGAGCACGACGACCAGCGCGACCAGCGCCCAGCCCGCGATCAGCGACGCCCGGTAGAGGCCGTCGGGGGCGTACGTCATCACGACGGTCCCGCTCCCGGGGGGGAGCAGCCACGCCTGCCGCCAGCCGTCCAGCCGGGCCGGTTCCAGCACGCGCCCGCCGAACGACGCCTGCCAGCCCCGGTTGAAGTTCTCGCCGAGCGCCAGGTAGGAGGGCTCCGTCGTGGAGACCCTGACCCGGCGCTCCCCGGCGTCCCACCTCTCGACGGCCGCGGGCCGCAGGGTCACCTCCGCCGCGCTCCCGACGCTCCCGACGCTCCCGACGCTCCCGACGCTCCCGGCGCTCCCGGCGCTCCCGGCGGTTCCGGCGGTTCCGGCGGTTCCAGCGCTCCCGGTGCTCCCGGTGCTCCCGGTGCTCCCGGTGCTCTCGGCACTCCCGGCGGTTCCGGTGCTCTCGGCGCTCCCGGCGCTCTTGGCGGTTCCGGTACTCCCGGCCCCGCCGCCTTTGGCGGTCCCGGTGGCGCGCAGGACCATCGAGTCCACCCGGAAGCCCTGGAGCGCGGCGGCGCGCACCCGCAGCGTGCCGCCCCGGGACCACACCGCCTCGCAGGCCCGGTAGCCGACCGGGCGGCCGTTGAACAGGTCGCCCAGCGTCCCGCTGTGGATCTCGGTGGGCGTCTCGACCCCGTTGACGGTGAGCGTCGGGCCGAACCCGCAGGGCATCCTCACCGGCTGCGCGTCCAGGGCGGGCAGCGGCGCGACACCCGGGACGGCCACCCCGAGCACCTCCATCCGCCAGGAGCCGAGGGCGGCGAAGGTGAGCTTCACCCGGCTCGCCCTCATCGGCGCGAAGCGGATCCACCCGTCCTTCGAGGCCCAGGCGTACCGGACGCCGCCGTCGGTCTCGACGGTGACCCGGACCGGCGGGGCGCCCAGCCTGGTGTCGGGGAAGTCCACGCGCAGCCGGGACAGGGTCACCTCCCTGCCCAGCTCGGCGGAGAGCGAGGGGGCCAGGTCCTTGTCCCCGGCGTACCAGATGGTCCTGCGGTCGTCGTCGAAGGCCGCGTAGGCGCCGGTGGCCGGGATGTCGCCCGCGGTGGAGGAGGCGGTGGCGCGCGGGAAGCTCCCGGTGGGCATCAGCAGGGTCTCCGCCACCCGCTGGTCGGTGAGCACGGCCCTGCCCTCCAGCACCCGCCTCCCGGTGGCGACGGGAACCGACCTGTCGAAGGCGTAACCGTCCTCGCCCACGAAGCGCAGCCTGTCCGAGCAGGTCCAGGCGTAGGAGCCGAGCATGCAGCCGGGGGCGGTGTCCGTCCGGCTGGTCACGACCGTCTGCCCAGGCGACCCGGGGTCCGCCGAGGACGCGGCCGGAACCACGAGGGTGCGCCCGGGGCGGACCCCGGGGATGGCCAGCTCGGTGATGCCGACCCGGGGGTTGGGGTCGCGCAGGACCCCGGTGACCCGGATCCGGAGCCGGGACGTCTTGCCCGGCGGGACGTTCAGCTTCTCCCACAGCGCGCCGAGGCCGAGCCGGGTGCGCACCCTGCCGGTGTCGGTCTCGACCATGACCTCGGAGACCGTCACCGCGTTCTCGGAGCGTTCGAAGACGGCCTGCATCGAGGGCACCGTGATCGGCTCGGTGAACTGGACCTCCAGCCACTGCTCGGTGGGCGGCTCCCAGCCGGTGGAACGCCACCCGGTGCGCAGGTCGAAGTCCACCGCGGCGTACGGCTGCTGCCCGCCGTCGCGGGTCCCGGGGGTCACGCCGAGCCTGGACTGCGAGGAGGAGGCGGTGACGCCCTTGATCCCGGTGAAGACGGCGACCGTCTTGGGGTCGGCCCACGCGGGGTCGGTGAGGTCGTAGGCGGGCCCCAGGCCCTCGTAGGGCTCGTCCGGCGTCATCGTCTCGCCGTACGGCCTGCGCAGGTCGCTCACCACCAGCTCGCGCCGCCGCATGGTGTCGGTGAGCACGGTGTCGGCGGCGGGGATCGCGTCCGCGCCGGGGTCGTCGCCGAGGATCACCGGCCGGTCGTCGCCGAGGACGCCCTCCTCGGCCATGGTGAGCAGCGCCTCGGGGCCGCCGGAGACCCGCAGCGGCCGTTCCGCGGCGACCGTGCCGACCACGGGACGCGCCCCGGTGACCTCGTAGATCTCCAGGGACGTGTACGGCTGGTCGAGCCAGCCCGCGCCGGTCGAGGAGTCCTCGAAGCCGACCGTGGGCCCGAAGCCGCGCACCCGTTCCAGGCCGGGAGAACGGTCCAGCGCCTCGTGCACGCGGGCGGGCCACGCGTCGCCGAAGGCGACCCTGTCGAGGTCGTTGCGGATCAGCAGGTAGCGCACGCCCATCCTGCGCAGGGTCCGGGTGAGCCCCTCCGACCCCTGCCCGTTGGCGAAGCGGTCGTCGATCGCCTTGACGAGCCGGTTGGATCCGGCCGTGCCCCACGGCACGATCGTGTTGCTCACCCAGCGGGCCTTCTTCAGCAGCGGCTGGAACGGCTCGTCGAGCGGCCGTCCCCAGGTGTACTCGCCGCGCCGGGCTCCCGGCAGGACCAGCACGGTGCCCTGGTCGGCCCGGTCGTCCAGCCAGGAGGCCGCCTGCCGCCAGTGCTCGGGGACGTCGGCGAACGCGCCGCTCGGCGCGATGCCCGCCGAGGCGACGGGGACGAGGGTGAGCCCGACCAGCCCGGCCCCCGCCACCGCGACGGGGAGGCGGACGAGGGCCCTGCGCGCCCCCACGTACGAGACGAGCGCGGCGAGGCCGAGCACCACCGGCAGCCGTACGAGCGCGTTGAACTTGTGCAGGTTGCGGAACGGCGCGAGCGGGCCGTCCAGCAGCGCCCTGAGGGGTTCGGCGAGCGGCCCGGCGTGTCCCGCGACGAGGATGGCGACGCCCGCGAGCGTGGTCAGCAGCAGGAAGGCCCGCTCGGGCGTGCGCGCGAGGGTGAGCCCGGCCAGCCCCAGCCCGGCGACGAGCGCGGTGACCAGGACGAGCCAGGGCGTCGTGGCGTGCTCGTAGGCGGCGGGCAGGAAGGGGCGGCCGTCCACCGGCAGGAAGGCCACCCAGCTGTTCATCCCGCGCAGCACGTTGGTCAGCGAGCCCACGACCGTGGTCGTCCACGCGTTCTCGGTGAAGGGCATGAACGAGAAGACGTACCTGCCGAGCATCACCAGGGGGGCGAGCCACCAGAACGACACCGCGGCGATCGCGGCGAGCCACCAGGCGATCAGCCGCCGCTTGCGCGGCCCGCGCGCCCGGGTCAGCAGGTAGATCATCGGTACGACGAGCACGGCCAGCTCGGCGGCGGCGTTGATGCCGCCCGCGCACAGGAACGCCAGCGCCGACAGGCACGCGGCCCTGCGCGGGCTCGTCTCGCCGCGCGCCCCCCTGACGAGGAAGAGCAGCACCCAGGGCAGGACCGCGCTGGGGGCGAACTCCACGGAGTTGAACCCCATGAGCGCCTGCGCGTGCGGGGCGAGCGCGTAGGCGAGACCGGCCAGCACCCCGGCGAGCTGCCCGCCGATCCGCAGCGCCCTCGCCACCTGGGCGACGCCGACGAAGGCCACGCACAGGATCAGCGTCACCCAGAGCCGCTGCACCACCCACGGGGGCATGCCCGCGTTGATCAGCAGGGTGTAGAAGGGGCCCATCGGGAAGATGTAGCCGTACGCCTGGTTCTGCAGGTGTCCCAGATAGTCCTGGTCCCACATGTTCAGCGCCTGGGAGAGGAAGCCGATCGGGTTGATCGGCATGTCCAGCTTCGTCTCGGCGATGAGCATGCCCGGCGCCATGTTGAAGGCGACGGCCGCGAGGAAGAGGCACCCGGCGATCAGCCTGAGCCTGCGGCGGATCCCGGTGTCGGAGGCTCCGAAGGTGGCGGGAGGCGCGGCCAGGCGGGTGATCCACGCCTCAGGGATCACGGACACTTACGGCGGGTCGGTCTCACCCGTGGCGAGACAGGGATCGGATACATGGAGGTGACGACCGTTTTTAGATAGTTCCGTGGTGATTAGTCCGGTCATCGTAGCGCCCGTTCTTCCCCAGGTGAACTCGGCGGCCCAGAGCCTGCACGCCTGCTGGATCTCCTCGCGCCTGGCCGGGTCCGACAGTTCCCGCAGCGCGCGGTCCACCACGTCGGCGAGCGCCTCGCCCTCCCTGACCAGCCAGCCGGTGACGCCGTCGCGTACCGAGTCGCGCAGGCCCGCGACGTCGAAGGCGACCGTCGGGACGCCGAGCGCGGCGGCCTCGATCACGGTCAGTCCCCAGCCCTCGAACTCCGAGGCGGTGACGTTGACCCGCGCCGCCCCCAGGATCGCGTTCTTGGCGGCCTCGGGCAGGAAGCCGTGCAGGTGGACCCGGTCCTCCAGGCCCCGGCGGGCGGCGTGGGCGGCGAGCCGCTCCCGCTCGCCGCCGCGCCCGATGACGTGCACGTGGACGCCGGGCCAGGCCGCTTCGAGGTCACCGGCGAGGTCCACCACCCGCTCGACGCGCTTGTGGCCCACGAGCCTGCCGAGGTAGACCACGGCGGGATCTCCCGCCGTGCCCCCGACGCTCGCGACCGGGCGCGCCACCGGGCTGCCGTTCGGGATGACCTGGATCGGCGCGAGCCAGCCGAGCCGCTCGCGCAGCTCGTTCCTGGAGGACTCCGAGACTGTGACGGTCGCGCGGCGCCGGTAGACGAGCCGGGCGACCGGCCCCTCGACGAAGCAGCCGATCCTGGCCAGCCAGCGCGGGAAGAAGGCGTGGAACTGGCGGTCGTGCACGTGGTGCACCAGGGAGACGACCGCCGTGCGCCGCCTCACGACCAGGGGGGCGAAGAAGGGGATGCCGTTCATGCAGTCGATGACGGCGTCGAAGTCCCGGCGCCGCCACAGCAGCCAGAGCGGGACCAGCAGGTAGACGAGGAACGGGTTGCCCATCCGCCGCAGCGCGATGCCGTCGCGCTCCTCGGCCGCGGACTGCCCGGCCTCCCTGGAGGTGACGAAGGTGACCGAGGCCCCCTGCCCGACCAGGTAGCGGCTGACCTGCCAGGCGTACTCCTCGGCGCCGCCCGCCACGGACTGCTGAGGCTCGCGGAAGTTCAGGACGGCGACGCGCACCCCGTGCAGGGACGGCCGCTGCCGCCCCGTCGCGGCCACCAGGCCCGCGGCGGGCGGCGGGCCCGAGGCCCGGGGGGTCGCCCTGGCGCCCTGTCCGGCCACGACCACTCCTATCTCCTGCATCTCCTGTAACTCCGTGTGGCGTGCCCTTGTACGACGGGCGCCGGGAATCGCCGCCTTACGGCACGCGAGAGCGGCGCCGGGGGGAATTCGCGCATGCGGCGGCCAGGCCCTGTCGCGTCGACGTGACCCGGAAGGGGTCTCCCTCGCGTCGGGGGTACCGGCGCTCAGGTGGTTGCCGGGGCCGGCCTGCGGCCCCGGGCCGTCACCTGGTGCCGTAGTTGTAGAGCGGTCTGTTGGGCGGCTCGGGGGTGGGCGCCGCGACGTTCGTGACGGCCACCGACGCTCCGACCGCCAGCACCGCCCCTACCGCCAGAGCGGCAATCACTCGCAACACTCGAGTTCTCCCTCCAACGCGTGGTCGTGCGGTCTGCCCGACAGTAGAACCTGATACTGGTCATCGCTAGTCAATCGGTAAAAATGTGATAAATAATGTTACCAGCTGGTAAATCACAACATAGTTGCATCTCAGCGAATCAGAGACGGAAGAGAAGCAGGTCCTGACCAGCGAAGATCAGCCTCGCGCCGGGGAGCCTGGCGCGGAACAGGTTCTCGTTCGATCTCTGGACCAGCACGTGGCTCACCCCCTCCGCGGCGAGCGGCCCGGTCAGCGGGCCGGACCTCGCGAGGACCGCGCCGACCCTGCGCGCCAGCGGGTCCTCGGCGGCGAGGGTGAGCGTGCGGCCGTCTCCCAGCCCGACCGGCAGGCCGTCGTTCCAGACGACCCTCCGCCGGAAGAGCTTGACCGCCGGGTCGAGCACCACCCGGCCCCCGTTCCAGCCGAACGCCCGGTAGGCCCCCCACGGCAGCGTCAGCAGCGCCCCCGGCGCGGGATCCGCGTCCACGATCCTCTGCACCCTGGACCAGTCCGGGGGGTAGTCGGCCGCGTCCAGCCGGCCGAACGCCCCCAGCGCGAAGGTGGGCAGCACCAGCAGGGGCAGCACCAGCATGCCGGGACGGACCGCCGGGGCCAGGCGCGCGGTCACCGCGGCCAGGCCGACCGCCTGCAGCAGGACGAAGGGGGCGAGGTAGAGCTGCCCGTCGCGGAGCGGCCCGAAGCCGGGCCACAGCCCGACCATCGCCTCCACCACCCCCGGCAGGAAGGCCCCGGCGCACCCCACCGCGAGCCCCGCCGCCGACGCCACCGCCAGCCCACCCCAGTACGCGGGCCGCCCGCCGCTTCCTCCGTCGCCATCGTTCCCCCCGCCACCGTGGTCCCGGCCGAGCAGGGCGTACCCCGCCACCGCCGCCACGGCCACCGCGAGCCGGACCAGGGCCGACCACCAGGTCTCCTGTCCCGGTACGGCTGCTCCCGAGTTCCACACGCCGCCGAGGGTGAGCAGGCTGCCGAGGGTGCCCAGCGGCCCGTCCGCGCGGGGCGCGAAGGCCCGCACCCCGGCGGGGTCGGTGACGGCGGCGCTGCCCAGCGCCGGGACCAGCCACGGCAGGCTCAGCACGGCGACGACCAGCAGGGCACGCGGGGCCCGGCGGCCCGCCACGGGCAGCACGGCCATCGCCGAGACGAGCATCGCCTGGAAGCCGCCGACCGCCGCGGGGAGCAGGGCGAGGGTGATCCTCCAGATCCCCGCGCGGGTGACCGCGCGCACCGCCCACGGCAGGCCCGCGTACCCGAGCAGCAGCGCCCACTGGCCGAGCAGCAGCCGCTGGGCGAGGTAGACGTTCCAGGCGTAGAACGCCGCGGCGGCGAGCCGGGCGACCCGGCGCTCCCCCGGCACCAGGGCCGCCGCGCCCGTCGCGGCGAGCACGAAGATCCCCAGCAGGATCGCCTTCTGCGCGATCTGGGCGGGAAGGACCGACGAGAGCAGGGCCACCGCGAGGTCGCTCGGCACCGCGCGGGGGAAGCCGCCGCCGGTCGGCGAGATCGCCGGGATCGGCGGGTCGGGCACGAACACCATGTCGTAGCGGAGCACGAAACCGGGACCGAGCGCGGGCCAGAGCGCGAGCACCCCGAGGACCAGTCCCACCAGGGCGGGGGCCGGACGCGCGGCCCACCGTCTCACGCGGTCGAGGCGGCTCACACCGGCCGCCCCCCGGCCCGGCGGGCGGGAGGGATCCCGGACCTCCGCGGGCGGGCGGGACGGGGCTCCGCGACCGGGCGCGGGGCGGAGGCGCGAAGGGCGCGCACTAGCGGGCTGCGGGGCGGAACAGCACCATGTTCACGTACTCGCCGCCGGGCTTGAGGAGGCGGGAGATGAAGCTCCGTTCCACCTCGCCCACCGCCGCCTCCTGGTGGGCGGCGAGGTCGAAGCCGTCCAGCGGGACCCAGGTCCCGCCGGTGAGCACGGAGCCGGTGTAGCCCCACTCGGCGAGCTGGTCGACGACCAGCCCGATGTCCTGGTGCCGGGTCTCCAGCTCGACGAGCAGGACGGGCCGGTCCCGGTGGACGGTCCGCTCGGCGCCGCGCAGGGCGGCGAGCTCGTGGCCCTCCACGTCGACCTTGATGAACCGGACGTCCTTCAGCTCCAGCTCGTCGATGGTGACGGTCGGGACGTCCACCGGGACACCGTCGCCCTCCCCGTGGACGAGCGAGGCCGTGGCCTCCGCTCCCCGCCCGCCGCCGGGGATCCACAGCCGCGCCGTACCCGAGCGGTCGGAGGCGCCCGCGGCGATCACCCGGACGTCGGGGAAGGTCCGCCCGAGCATGGCGGCCAGGCGGGGGTTGGCCTCGATCGAGACGACGTCGCAGCCGAGCCGCCGCAGCTTCGCGGTCCACGGCCCGTACCAGACGCCCACGTCGACGGCGGTGCCGCCGCGCGGCGCGAACTCCCCGGCGCGGGCCAGCTCGGCGTCCAGCCGGGGGTAGACCCGGCGGATCACGGCGCCGAACCAGCGCAACGGGATCGCACCGGCCACGGCGCTCCGGACGACCACACCTGGCCGGAACCGCATCGACATGCGCGAAGCCTAACCGAAGGGGCAAAACCAGCCACGTACCGGACGCAACGGGTCCTGACCGGCGGGCGGGACCGGCTCCTCACGACGGCACGGAGAGGACGGGCCCTGCGACGAGAAGGGGCACCTGACCGGCGACGCCCGCCCGCGAGATCACGGGCGGGCGGGGACACGCCTCACGACGGAGGCCAGGTCACCCGGCCGGCGGGCGTGACCGGCCCCCTCACGACGGAGGCCGGGTCACTTGCCGGGCTCGGGGTCGCGGGGCAGGCCGAGCATGCGCTCGGCGATGATGTTGAGCTGCACCTCGGTGGTGCCGCCGTAGATCGTCATGGCCCGGGTGGAGAGCACCGCGCGGTTCCAGTAGCCCGCGTCGCCGAGCTTCATGTCGGCGGCGATGACGGCCGAGGAACCGAGCAGCGAGACCGCGCACTCCGAGACGTGCTGGGCGTGCGAGGTGGACAGGAGCTTGCGGACCGAGGCGTCGGCACCGGGCTCCAGGCCGGTCAGCTGCTTGAGGGTCACCCGCAGCCCGAGCGCGGCGATCGAGTGGCCCTCGCAGACGACGTGCGCCAGCTCCTGGCGCTCGGCGGGGGTGAGCTCCCTGCCGAGGCGCCCGGCCAGGCCGAGCAGGTCGGGGACGGACGAGCCGGTGCCGCCGGACCCCGAGGAGAGCGAGACCCGCTCGTTGGACAGCGTGTTCCTGGCGACCTTCCAGCCCTGGCCCACCTCGCCGACGACCAGGTCGTCCGGGACGAACACGTCGTCGAGGAAGACCTCGTTGAACAGGTTCTCCCCCGTCATCTCGGTGAGCGGCCTGACCGTGACGCCCGCGCCCTTCATGTCGACCAGGAAGTAGGTGATGCCCTCGTGCTTGGACCCCTCGGAGGAGTTGCGGGCGATGCAGATGCCCCACTCGGCGAAGTGCGCCACGGAGGTCCAGATCTTCTGGCCGTTGAGCCGCCAGCCGCCCTCGACCTTCTCTGCCTTCATCTGCACGTTCGCCAGGTCGGAGCCCGCGCCGGGCTCGGAGAAGAGCTGGCACCAGATCATCTCGCCGCTCAGCGTGGGCGGCAGGAAGCGCTCCTGCTGCTCGGGGGTGCCGTACGAGACGAGCGAGGGCACCACCCAGGCACCGATGATCATCTGGGGCAGCTTGACCTTGGCGGCCCTGAGCTCCTGGAAGATGAGGACCTGCTCCAGCGGCCTGGCGTCGCGGCCCCAGGGCCTGGCCAGGTGCGGCATGACGTATCCGGCGCTCGCCAGCGCCCGCTTCTGCTCCTTGCCCTCCAGCGCGGCGAATCCGGCGATCTCGGCCCGGATGCCCTCGCGCAGCTCGGCGGCCTCCTCGGGCAGCTCGATCTCCAGCTCCCGGCTCACGCCGTTCAGGGCGAGCTCCGCGACCGTCTCGGCCCACTCCCCCGAGGAACCGAGCAGGGCGCGCAGGGTGAGCGCGCGGCGATAGTACAGGTGGGCGTCGTGCTCGTAGGTGTAGCCGATGCCGCCGAAGATCTGGATCGCGTCCTTGGCGCAGAGCACGGCCGCGTCGGGGGCGACCACCCCCGCGATCGCGGCGGCGTACGCGAGCTCGTCGGCCGCGCCCTCGGCGACCTCCGTGCCGGTGGCCGTGCCGTCCGTGGCGCGGGCGGCGTCCCAGACGGTCGCGCGGGCCTGCTCCAGGGCGACGAGCATCCGGGAGGCCTTGTGCTTGACGCCCTGGAACTGCCCGATCGGGCGGCCGAACTGCACGCGGACCTTGGCGTACCCGGCGGCGGCGCTCACGCACCACGACGCGACGCCCGCGGCCTCCGCGCCGAGCAGGATCGCGGCCAGGTTGAGGACCCCGGGCCCCTGCAGCCCGTCGAGGACCCGCCCGGCCGGTACGGCGACCGCGTCCAGCTCGACCCTGGCCACCCCCCGGGTGAGGTCGAGCGCCCTGACCGGGGTGACGGTCGCGGCGGAGGCGTCCACCGCGACCCACTCCTCACCGCGGTCGGTGCTCACCGGGAGCACCAGGATGTCCGCCGACGCGCCGCCCAGGACCAGGTCGGCGGTGCCGCCGATCGTCAGGGTGCCGTCCTCGCCCCGGCTGCCGGTGATCGAGGCGCCCAGCGCGACCGCGCCGGTCAGCGTGCCGTCCGCGAGGCCGGGCAGGAGCTCGGCGTGGGTCTTGCCGTCGGAGGCGAGGATCGCGGCGCTGGCGAGCACCGTGGGAACGTACGGGCCGGGGGCGACGCGCTCGCCGAGGGCCTCGACGGCGACGGCGGTCTCCAGCAGGCCGTAGCCGCTGCCGCCGTGCTCCTCGGGGACGTGCAGGCCGAGCAGCCCCTGGCCGGCCAGCGCCGTCCAGAAGGCGGGGCGCTCCTGCCCCTCGGCCGCGACGGCGGCGCGCACGACCTCGGACGGGACGTTGCGCTCCGCCCACCTGGTCACCGACTCCCGGAGCGCCTCGTGCTCCTCGCTCAACCCGATCGCCATGACAGCCTCCAGACAGGATTCAATGCCAGAACCATATTCTAGAAGGTGCTTCCATCACAACGCGCGAGCCGCATCACCGGCCAGGCCGCCTTCGCGGACGGCCCGGAGGCCTTCGGGAGCCGGAGGCCTTCGGGAGCCGGGAGCGTTCGGGAGCCGGGAGCATTTGGGAGCCGGGAGCGTTCGGGAGCCAGGAGCGCGTCAGAGGGCGCGGACGCTCGCCATCAGGGGAGCGATGTCGGCCCAGAGCCGCTTGCGCGTGTCGGGCACGGTCACGAAGAGCATGGAGGGCTTGCGACGGCCGACGTCGATCACCGCGAGCGCGGCCTGGGAGACGCGCTTCTCGCCCTTGACCTCGTAGGTCACCCGGTAGCCGAGCGTCCATCCCCTGCCGCCGGCGGGCCGCTGCGAGCCGGTCCAGACGACCTTGCCCCCGGCGGGGTGGTGGTTGCGGATCGTCCACCGCACCGCGTTCAGCGCCGCCCTGCGGTAGTCGGCGTCGCTCTTGAGGGCCTTGGCCGGGGTGGCGCCGGGAAGCGGGCCCGAGGCGATGACCGTGCGCGGCAACCGGGCCGCGCCGACCTGCTGGCCGACGGAGAACGACGGCACGGCCTTGGTCACCCACGGAGCGCCCAGGCTGACGTAGGTCAGCGCGGACCTGGTGTCGGTCACCGCGCCCAGCACCACGCTCGGGGTGCCCGGCAGCACCCGCAGGGCGGTCGCGCCCGGCAGGGCGGGCAGCGTGATCGGCGAGACGGTCGGCGAGGGCTTCGCGGTGGGCACCACGGCCCGGCCGACCCCGGCCGGATCGCCGGGCTCGTCACCCGAGAAGAGCACGAAGATCAGGACCACGATGACACCGGTGACCGCGGCGGCCCCCAGGCTGTAGGCGACCCGGATCGGGATGTCGCCGATCCGCATCAGCAGGCCGCCGGACTTCTTCGCCCCGTCCTTCGCCTCCGGGCCGCCCTGCGCGCCGCCGGGCTCCCCGAACATCTCGGGCCGCTGCGCCGCGCCGGGCCAGCCCGCCGCCACGTTCGGCCCGCCGCCCCGCCGGTCACCGTGGCCGTCACCGGCGCCCGCCAGGGGCCCCGCGCCCGGCCGGCCGGGCATTCCGGTCCTGTCGGGACGCCAGGGTCCCGCGGATCCGCCTACCTGCCTGACCGGGATCGTCCCGAGCCCGCCCGACTCGCGCACCTGGCCGGCGTCGGCCTCCGGCTCGTCCCGCCGGTCGCCGGGCGCGGCGACGGGGCGGGGGAACGATCCAGGGGGCCTGGAGACCAGTGCGGTCTCCTCGCCGTCGCCGATGGGGAACCTCCGGGGCACCCGGGGGCTGATGATCGAACCGTCCTCGGCGGGAATGGCGGGTATGGGAGCCGTGGGCGCGTCATATGAGGGGATGTATCTCTCGTGAGAGCGCCCGGAGGAGTTGCCGCCGACGTCCGCCATACGCGTCAGGTTATGTCACCCCGGAAAGATTCGACGCATCGTCGTTTATTACGCTTCGGCCACGAGGTGTGCATCAGCCCAGGTAACCGTCCATCCCCTTCCATGAACAGAATGTCGTTCTGTATGGTCGCGCCATGAGGGCTACGAGGGGCTTCTACGAGATCGCGGTGGCCGATCCCGATCGTGTCGCCGTCGTCGCGGACGCGACCGCGGCCGGGAACGCGGCCGGGGACACGGCCGGGGACACGGCCGGGAACGCAGCCGGGGACACGGCCGGGGACACGATCGGGAGCGCGGCCGGGGACGCGAGCGCGGCCGTGACGGTGAGCACGACCTACGGCGAGCTGTACGAGCGGGTCAACCGGGTCTCGCACGGCCTCCTGGCGCGCGGCACCCGGCCCGGGGACACCGTCGTGACGGTCCTGCCCAACGGGGTCGACGCGATCACGATGATGCTGGCGACGTACCAGATCGGCGCCTATCACGTCCCGGTCAACTGGCACTACACGGCCGAGGAGGTCGGCTACATCGTCACCGACTGCGCGGCGCGGGTGGTGGTGAGCTCCGGGCGGTACGGGCACGCGGTGCCGGGCGGTTTCACGGAGACCGGCGACCTCGCCGAGGGGCAGCCGACCACCCCGCCCGAGGGGCGCAGGGCCGGGTCGATGATGCTCTACACCTCGGGGACCACCGGCAGGCCCAAGGGCGTGCGGCGGCGGCTGATCGAGCTGAGCCCCGAGGACCTCTACCCGATCCTGATGCGCAAGGGCTGGCGGCACTTCGGGCTGCCGCCCGACGGGGTGCACCTGCTGCTCTCGCAGCTCTACCACTCGGCGCCGTACGGGCAGGCGATGATGGCCCTGCAGTTCGGGCACACCCTCGTGGTGACCGAGCGGTTCGACGCCGCGGAGACGCTGGAGCTGGTCGAGCGGCACCGGGTGACCAACGCGTTCATGGTGCCGACCATGTTCCACCGGCTGCTCGCCCTGCCCGCCTCCGTCAGGGCGAAGCACGATCTGTCGTCGTTGACGCACCTCTACCACGGCGCCGCGCCCTGCCCGCCCGCGACCAAGCAGGCGATGATCGAGTGGCTCGGCCCCGTGCTGTGGGAGTACTACGGCTCGACCGAGGCCGCCGTGGCCACGATGGTCTCCTCGGCGGAGTGGCTGGAGCGGCCGGGCACCGTCGGCCGGGCGATCGACGGCATCGCGTTCACGATCCTCGGCGACGACGGCGCGGAGCTCCCGCCCGGCGAGCCCGGCATGGTCTACATCGGCGGCATCAACCACTTCCAGTACCACGGCGACCCGTCCAAGACCGCCTCCACGATGCGCGGCGCCCTCTACACGCCCGGCGACATCGGGTATCTGGACGAGGACGGCTACCTGTTCCTCTGTGACCGGCGCACAGACCTGATCATCTCCGGCGGGGTCAACATCTACCCGGCCGAGATCGAGGCCGTGCTCCAGGAGCACCCCTCGGTGGCGGACGTCGCGGTGATCGGCGTCCCCGACCCGGAGTGGGGCCAGCGCGTCGTCGCGCTGGTCCAGCCCGCGCCGGGCGCCGTCCCCGGCGCGGGGCTCACCCGCGAGCTGCTGGCCCACTGCGACACCCGGCTGGCCCGCCTCAAGCACCCCCGGGTGATCGAATACCGCGACCCGCTGCCGCGCACCCCCACGGGCAAGCTCAGCCGCAGCAACCTTCGCAATACGTATCTTCCTGCCTGAGCTGGGCAAATACCCTTGCATGGGGGGATCAACGACAGGCGCCGCGCTGCTGGCGGCCGCCGTCATGACGCTCGCGGGCTGCGGTCAGGGCCTGCAACTGCAAACGGCCGGGACGGCGGGCTCGCCGGGCGCCCCCACGCCCGGCGCATCGGCCGGCCCTTCCGCCGGGGCCTCCTCCGCCGGAGCCTCCCCGAGGGGCTCCCCCACCGCCCCCGCCCCCGTCCCGGACGCCCTTGAGGACGCGTACGAGCGGACCATCGCCAGCGTGCTGCCGTCCATCGTGCAGATCACCACGGGGGACGGCCTCGGCTCCGGGATCGTGTACGACACCGCGGGGCACATCATCACCAACGCCCACGTGGTCGGGGCCGCGAAGAGCTTCAAGGTCACGCTCGCCAACGGCGGCACCCCGCGTACGGCGCGCCTGGTCGACTCGTTCGAGCTGGGCGACCTGGCGGTGATCAAGGTAGACGACCCGGCCGGGCTGAAACCCGCCGTCTTCGGCGACTCCGCCAGGCTGCGGGTCGGCGAGATCGTGATGGCCATGGGAAACCCGCTGGGCCTGTCGGGCAGCGTCACCGAGGGGATCATCTCTGCGCTGGGCCGCACGGTCACCGAACCCGGGGGCGAGGGCTCGCCGGGCGCGACGATCAGCGGGGCCATCCAGACCTCCGCGCCCATCAACCCGGGCAACAGCGGCGGCGCCCTGGTCAACCTCCGGGGAGAGGTCGTCGGCGTGCCGACCCTGACCGCCGTCAACCCCGAGCTCGGCAACGCCCAGGCCCCGGGCATCGGCTTCGCGATCCCGGCCAACACCGTCAAGGACGTCGCCGCGCAGATCATCAAGGACGGCAGGGTGACCAACACCCGCAGGGCCGCGCTCGGCGTCGTCGTACGGACCGTGATCGACATGAACGGGCAGCCCGCGGGCGTCAGCGTCGTGCGTGTGCAGCGGAACAGCGGCGCGGAGCGGGCGGGGCTCACGGCCGGGGACCTGATCGTCTCGGTCGACGGCATGCCCACCCCGTCGACCCAGGAGCTGTCGTCGGTCCTCGCCCAGCTCAGGCCCGGCCAGGACGCGAAGGTCGAGCTCCTGCGCGCCGACGGCTCGACGCCCACCGTGGTCGTCCCTCTCGAGGAGCTCCCCGGCGGCTGACCCCGGCACTCCGGACGCCGCCCGGTCAGGCTGGTGCCGGGCCGGGCGGCGCAGGGTCGGTGCGGGATCGGTGCCGGGTCGGTACCGGATCGGGCAGCGCCGGGTCAGGCAGCGCCGGGTCGGTGCGGGATCCGGTGCCTGGTCGGTGCCGGATCGACGCCCGGGTCAGTAGGGCAGGACGCGGTCGGTGAAGGACTTGGCGACGAAGGGCGCCTTGAACTTGGGGAAGGCGACCGTCCTCACGTCGCCGTCGGAGGTGTAGCGCTCGTCGGCGTTCGCCTTCAGCCAGTCGAGCCAGGCCACCGAGCAGAACTTGGCGCAGTCGCCCTTCTTGTCCATCGAGCGGATGCGCGGGATGCCGAGCGGGTCGAACTTCTTGTTGAACGGGGACAGCGCCGGAGTGTAACCGGCGAGGAACACGCCGCCGTAGTCGTAGGAGACGTCCCCCGAGGAGCCCTTGAGCCCCCACTCCTTGCCGTCGGGCTGGTTGCCGTACGGCAGGGCGAGCGTGACCGGGGGCACCTTGATCAGGCCGGTGATGAGCCGGTGGCCCGCCGCCACCTCGGAGTTGACCGCCTTCTTCGGCTTGCCGCGCAGGCTGAGGTGGTCGCGGGTGTGGTTGCCGATGTCGAATCCCTTGTCGGTGAGCCAGAGGAGCATCTGCGCCCCCTCCTCCGGCGTCGCCTTGCCGAACATGTCGCGCGTGACGTAGAACGTCCCGACGCCGCGGAAGCCCGGGTGGGTCTTGGCGACGTCCTGGAGGATCGCGACGGCGGTGTTCGGCCTGGGCAGCCCCATCCCGTCCAGCTCGAACTGCGAGGGCGAGGAGTCGTCGAAGGTGAGGACGACGGGGTGCTTGCCCGCCGGGATGTCGATGCGCCCGGTGACGAACTCGGCCGCGGTGATCGCGACATAGTTCTCCTTGGCCAGCCGCTCCAGCTCGGTACGGAACTGCTTGGGGGTGCGGTCGTCCTGGGTGGAGGGCTTGTCGACCACCCGGTGGTACATGAGCACGGGCACCTGCCCGAGCTCGTTGGCCTTGACCTTCGCCGCGGCCTGCGCCTTGGCCTTCAGGAGGTTGGCCTGCGAGGCGGCGGCGGCCGACGCCTTGGCCGAGGCCGCCACCCTGGCCCGCTGCTCGTCGCCCGCGTCCGGTCCCGTCGATCCGCATCCGGCCAGCACGGCTCCCGTCGCGACTCCCGTGGCGACGACCACACCGGCCCTGCCCATTCTGAGACGGCCCATCGAATTCCTCCAAAGCGCACTGACGATACGCTTCTCATCCCCCTCTGACCTGCGGGTTGACCTCCACACCCGGCAAAGGTTCCCGCCGGAGCGGCTCTCGGCGGCGGCGCGCGGCCCCCGGGGACGACGGGGCTCCCGGCACCCGGGGACGCCGGACGGTGACGGGGTTCTCACCAAGCGGAGACGCCGCAAGTGCGGACGTTGCCCGGCATTTCGGTCTCGTTACCGATGACTTAGATTGTTGACCAAAATTCAATAATTCCGTCACATTACCGTTGACTGCCATGAAATTCGCGCTTACCGTCCGGGCATCCGAGCGGCATCGTGAGGGGGAAAGATGGCGGAGCGCCTGAAGGGCCGGGGGCTTGTCGGCGAGCTGGCGGCGGAGTTCGCGGGCACCATGATCCTGATCCTGTTCGGGGTGGCGGTGGTGGCCCAGGTCGTGGCGGCCGGGATCGGCGACCACGACAGCATCGCGTGGGCGTGGGGGCTCGGCGTGACCCTCGGCGTCTACGTCGCGGCCCGCACCAGCGGCGCCCACCTCAACCCCGCCGTCACCATCGCGCTCGCCGCCTTCAAGGGGTTCTCCTGGCGCAAGGTCCTGCCGTACTCCCTGGCGCAGACCGCGGGCGCGTTCGTGGCGGCGCTCATCGTCCGCTTCAACTACGGCGAGGTGCTGCAGAAGGCCGACCCCGGGCTCACGATCAAGACCCAGGGCGTCTTCTCGACCCTGCCCGGCAACGGGAGCCTGCCCATCGGCACCTGGGGCGCCTTCCGCGACCAGGTGATCGGCACCGCGATCCTGCTCCTGCTCGTCCTCGCCGTCTCCGACGCGCGCAACTCGGCGCCCATGGCCAACCTCGCCCCCTTCGTGGTCGGCCTGATCGTGGTGGCCATCGGGATGGCCTGGGGCACCAACGCCGGGTACGCCATCAACCCCGCCCGCGACTTCGGGCCGCGACTCGCCTCGTACCTCACCGGGTACGAGACCGCCTGGCAGGATCAGTACGGCCAGCTCTACTTCTGGGTGCCGATCGTGGCACCCGTGATCGGGGGCCTGATCGGGGCGTTCCTGTACCAGCTCCTGATCGCCAGGTTCCTTCCCCCGGAGGAAGCCGCGCCCGAGGTGGGGCGGGTGCCCGACGAGGGGGCCGCCCCCGCCTGAGCGGGATCGTGACCACGATCGGGAACCGTCACGGGGAGAGCGGCAGATCTCCCGGAGAGTCTCACAGAGGAGGCACCATCCATGCCTGACTTCGTCGGAGCGATCGACCAGGGAACGACGAGCACCCGATTCATGATCTTCGATCACGGCGGCAACGAGATAGGCCGCCACCAGCTCGAACACGAGCAGATCCTGCCCCGGGCCGGATGGGTCGAGCACAACCCGACGGAGATCTGGGAGCGCACGCGGGCGGTGATCGAGACCGCGATGAACAGGGCGGGCCTCGCCGCCTCCGACCTGGCCGCGCTCGGCGTCACCAACCAGCGCGAGACCGCGGTGGTCTGGAACCGGAAGACCGGGCGCCCGTACCACAACGCGATCGTCTGGCAGGACACCCGCACCGACCGGATCGCCTCCGCCCTGGACCGCGACGGCAGGGGCGACGTCATCCGCCGCAAGGCGGGCCTGCCCCCGGCGACGTACTTCTCCGGCGGCAAGATCCAGTGGATCCTGGAGAACGTCGACGGGGTGCGCGAGGCGGCCGAGGCGGGAGACGCGATCTTCGGCAACACCGACACGTGGCTGCTGTGGAACCTGACCGGCGGCACCGACGGCGGCGTGCACGTCACCGACCCGACCAACGCCAGCCGCACGATGCTGATGGACCTGGAGACCCTCGACTGGGACGACGAGCTGCTGTCGTTCTTCGGCGTCCCCCGTCGGATGCTCCCGGCCATCGCCCCCTCCTCCCACCCCGGCCTGTACGGCGTCACCCGGGCGACCGGCCCGCTGAACGGGGAGGTCGCGCTCTCCGGCGACCTCGGCGACCAGCAGGCCGCCACCGTCGGCCAGGTCTGCTTCGGCGTCGGCGAGGCCAAGAACACCTACGGCACCGGCAACTTCCTGCTGCTCAACACCGGCACCGAGCTGGTCCGCTCCCAGAACGGCCTGCTCACCACCGTCTGCTACCGCTTCGGCGAGGAGCCGCCGGTGTACGCGCTGGAGGGCTCCATCGCGGTGACCGGGTCCGCGGTGCAGTGGCTGCGCGACCAGCTCGGCATCATCTCGGGGGCGGCGCAGAGCGAGGCGCTCGCCCGGCAGGTCGAGGACAACGGCGGCGTCTACTTCGTCCCCGCCTTCTCCGGCCTCTTCGCCCCGTACTGGCGGTCCGACGCCCGGGGCGCCATCGTCGGCCTGTCGCGCTTCAACAACAACGCCCACCTCGCGCGGGCCACCCTGGAGTCCATCTGCTACCAGAGCCGCGACGTGGTCGAGGCGATGCGGCAGGACTCCGGCGTCGCCCTCGACGTGCTGCGCGTCGACGGCGGCGTCACCGCCAACGACCTGTGCATGCAGATCCAGGCCGACATCCTCGGCGTGCCCGTCTCCCGGCCCGTCGTGGCCGAGACGACCGCCCTGGGTGCCGCGTACGCGGCGGGGCTCGCCGTCGGCTTCTGGAAGTCGACCGACGAGCTCAAGCAGAACTGGCAGGAGGGGCGCCGCTGGGAGCCCCGGTGGTCGGACGAGCAGCGGTCCACCGGCTACGCGGGCTGGAAGAAGGCGGTCGAACGCACCCTCGACTGGGTCGACGTGTCCTGAGGGCGGCCGGGGCGACGTGCCCCGAGAGCCCGTGTCACCACCGGACGCGCCTCACGTGACCCGCGGATCCCCGGGTCACGCGGGGCGCGCCGGCCACCGGCGGAAACGGTGTAAACGGCGGAAACGACCGAGGACCGGACGGCGACCGGCAGGAGCGGTCAGGCACCGGACGGCGACCGCGCACGCCGGCCACCGGCGGAACGGGCAAGCACCGGACGGCGACCGCACGAGCCGACCACCGGTGGAACGGTCAGGCACCGGACGGCGGCCGCGCACGCCGGCCACCGGCGGAAACGGTCAGGCGCCGGCGAGCAGCGCGCCCAGCCGCTCGACCGTGGGCCGGGACTCCACGTGCAGCCGGGAGACGTCCAGTCCCTCGTCCGCGAGCACGACGAGCAGCGCCTCCTGGCGGACGGCGTAGACGACGATGTACCCGCTGCGGCAGCGGGTCACCACCTCGCGGAGCTCCCCCATGCCCACCTCGTAGCCTGTACGCTTGCCCAGGCCCAGTGTGGCGGCGGCCAGGGCCGCCAGCACCTCGGGCCTCGCCCCCTCGCTGTCGGCGGCGACGAGGAGCCCGTCCACGGACGCGACGGCCGTCTCCAGCACGCCGGTCACCTGATCGCGCAGGATCTTCAGCTCGGCGAGCACCGCTTGCTTGGTCATCGCATACCTCCAGCGTGGGCCCCCGGGGTCTCGGCCCCGGGGAGGCGAAAGCGCGGCACGGTGCCGCCTGGGCCGTCATTCACCGGCGGGACCGGCCTCTTCCGCCTCCCGCGGCAGGGACCGCAGGGCGAGGAGGGGCCGCGCGGGGACCTGTCCTCCCCCGGTGAGGGCGAGCACCTCGTTGATCTTGCTGGTCCCCGGGCGGCGGCGCGGCAGCCGGGCGCCCGCGTCGCCGTCCGCGTCCTCCTCGCCGGGCGCGGGAACGGGGACCCCGCCCGCCGGGGAGGCGCCCTCCCCGAGGTCGAGCACCTTCTCGTCGATCATCCTGGCGATCTCGCTCATCACCGCGAACAGGCCCTTGCCCAGGACGAAGGCGATGTCGCGCGGCGTCCGGCGGCCGGTCGCCCGCTCCAGGACGGCGCGGCGGATGCGGTCGGCGCCGAGCAGCGTGGGAGCGGGAACCACCGGGGGCACCGGCCTGACGCGCATGGACAGGCCGAGCCGCCGCCAGCGTTCCGCGTGCTCCATGCGGCGCGCGGTCTCCCGCGCCAGCCGCTCGTGCCCGATGCCCGGCAGGACCGGCAGCAGCGGCAGGCGATCGCCGGGCCCCACCGGCTCGGCGGCGCACGACTCGACGCCGGAGAGGACCATGGCGAACACCGCGTCGAAGAGCGCGCCCAGGCACACCGCCTCCAGGGCCGCCTCGCCGATGACCCCGCGCCCGGAGAGCTCCGCGGCGAGCCGGTCCGCGGGGGCGCCGGTCGCGTACGCGTCGGTCCAGTCCTTCTCCGACACCCGGCCCGACCGCAGCAGCAGCGACTCCGGACCGGGGGCGGCCGGGGTCGTGGCGGCCACCACGAGGCCGTCCCTGACCCACAGCGCCCCTCCCGGGCCTCCTTCGACGCGGAGCACGCCGGAGAAACCCTCGCGGGAGAGCCGGAGCAGGGATCTGCCGATCTCGCCCAGGGCCCCCGGCTCCCCGGCGGTCACGCCGTCATCCCGTTCCGGGAGGGGGAGCGGTCCACCGCTCCCCGGGACGGCATCGGCTGGGTCACGGCCGACGACGGCACAAGGTCACCTCTAGTTCTGCTCGCACCCCGACCACGGACCAGAGCGGGAAATATGTCCCCGGATGAGCCGATCATCCGCTACTACACCATATTGCACTTCACTAACGGTAGTAGATAAGTGTACTTTACGTATCTGCAGCCACAAACGGACTCACCCGTGCGTCCGATAAGTTCGCCTTGATCCACTCGGCGAGGCGCCGGACCGTATGCGACCCCCTGGGGAAAGAAGCTCATGAACATCGAAACCGCCCTCAAGGAAACCCTGACGATCGACGGCGCGGTCGGCGCGGCGCTGGTCGACTACGAAAGCGGCATGTGCCTCGGCACGATCGGGGGGAGCCGCGACCTCGATCTGGAGGTGGCCGCCGCGGGCAACACCGAGGTCGTCAGGGCCAAGGTCCGGACCCTGTCCGCGCTGAACATCAACGACGCCGTCGAGGACATCCTCATCACGCTGGCCAGGCAGTATCACATCATCCGACTCCTGTCGGACAGCGGCGGCCACACGTTCCTCTATCTGGTGCTCGACCGCGACCGCTCCAACCTGGCCCTCGCCCGGCACCACCTCAGGCGCATCGAGAGCGAGCTCACCATCTAGACGCCCTCGGGCACGCGAGAACCACGGGGCGGCCTCACGGCCGGAGGGCGGGCTCACCCGAGAGCGGGGACCTCGGGAGTGACGCCACTTTTCGACACCACTCATGGGTACGGATCTTCGCCTCCGCCTTCCCGGCGAGACCCACCGGCGGCCGCGCGACGGCGAGACGCCGAGCGGCGCCGACGCGAACGCGGCCCCCGTGATCGCCGTCACCACGGGAGAGCCGGACGATGTGACCGAGATCGCCGAGCGGCTCCACGCGCTGGAAGCGCAGGTCCGCGGTGGATTCACCCGCGATCCCCGTCCTGCCGAGAAGCGCGTGTCGAAGCCCCGTAAGAGGGTCGTACGGAACGACAAAGGGCGGCCGGGGCGGCGCGAGGCCGGCCCGACCGCCCTTCGGCGATCTGTCCCGCGCGGTTCGGCGCGGGACGGGGGTGGAGGTGGCGGGAATCGAACCCGCGTCCTTCAACTCCAAGACAGGGCTTCTCCGGGTGGAGCCTGCTGTGCTTTTCTCAGCCCCGGCAATCACGCAGGCAAGTCGCCGACGGGCTCAGCCACTGTAAGATTTCCCGATCTTCCCCGTGGCCGGGTCGATCGGTTGAGCCTCCTAGCGATGCCGGATCCGGGCCGGAGGCGCTCCCGGGCCGGCAGAAGTCACTCGCTGCTTAGGCGGCGAGTGCCAGGTTGCCCTGGCTGACTTCGGAGTGCGTCTTATTGGCACTTGTTGGTCGCGGTCACAGTGTTAACGAGGTTATGTCCGCAGTCCTCGACCCGCTTCACCTGACTTGCAAAGCCAAAGTCGAAACCAGTCACCCCCTGTTGAGTTTTCAACGCGACCCCGAGGGGCCGAGCTATCCGAAGATACCTCTTGCAACACGGCTGACGCGAATCGAATTCCCACCGGCGCGCCCCGCCCGGCCGCACCGGACGGCGTACGGGCCGGAGCCGGGGAAGCCCGGGAGGCCGGGGCCCCGGACGCCGAAACCCCGGGGACACCCGCGAACCGCGAGCGTCCCCGGGGTCGACCGGCAGGGTCGAGCCGGTCCTGACGGCAGGGCCTCCCCCGAGATGAAGCCCTGATCTCATCACAGCGACCGGGTCCGCAACCCCCCGAGCGAGCCCGGTCACTTAGAAGGACGCAAACAAAACACCCTATGGTTGCTCAGGGTGAAAAGAATATTTCAGAGAGTCACATTCCGGCGTGGAGCCCCTGGAAGAACCGCCCGGCGACGGCCGCGCCCGCCGTGGCGTCGGAACTCTGCGTCAGCACGGCGACCGCCACGTCCCCCTGCCACCCGACGAACCAGGCGAGCGGCTTGCGGTTCTGCGAGGCGGAGGCGGTGATCCCGTGGACCGGGTCGCCGAGGGCCGCGGCGGCCCGCGCGGAGCCCGTGGTCACCCCGCTGCGCATGAAGGCGCGGAGGGTCTCGACCGTCCTGTCGTCCAGCCTGACCGGATCGGGCGCCTTGGCGGGCTTGGCGTCGGTCGTGGGGTCGGCCGTCCGGGGCTCGGTGACCAGGACCGGCGGGCGCCAGGTGCCGGAGGCGACGGCCCCCGCGACCAGCGCCATGGACAGCGGGCTGACCAGGACGTTCTGGCCGGTGATGGCCCTGGCCGTGGCCGCGTCGTTCTTCAGCTCCTTCATGGAGCCGCCGAACGACCTCAGCGGGAGGGTCCAGGGCACCCCGATGCCGAACTTCGCGGCGTCGGCCGCCAGCTCCGAGCCGTTGATCCTGCGGGCCAGCGCGGCGAGCGCGGTCACGCAGCCGGTGGCGAAGCTGGCCTGGAGGGTCGGCGAGCTTCCGGCGGGCACGCCCTCCTGGTGGAACGCGGCCCCCCCGACGGACCTGTCGGCCGGGCAGGCCACCTTCTGCTTGGGGTCGATCTTCGCCCTGAGCATGCCCTCGACGGTCATGATCGAGAACGCGGTCCCCGCCGGGAACCTCCCGGCGAGGGCGTGCCTCTCCTGGTTGTACTGCTCGGTGCTCGACACCGCCAGGATGTCGCCGGTCGAGGCCTGGACCGCGACCAGCATGCCGGGGTTGCCGCCCAGCAGCGCGCTGTCGGCCGCCTTCTGGTGGGAGCGGTCGAGCGTGGTCCGGACCGGCGAGGTGGCGCGGTCGGGCCGCCACTTCTTGAGCTCGGTCACCTTGAGCGTCTTGAGGTCGACGGTGATCACGCGGGTGTCGGTCGAGCCGGTCAGGTGCTCCTGGTACGCCTTCTGCAGACCGGCCCTGCCGACCGTGTCGCCGGCCCGCTGCGGGCCGCCGAGCTGCTGCTCGCTCTCCGGGGTGACGGCGGTGACGGTGCCGACGATCTGGGTGGGCGAGGCGGGGGCCACCGCCTGCTCCTGCGCGGACAGGGTGATGCCGGGGATCGCCTCCAGCTGGCCGCGCAGCTGCCCGAACTTCGTACGGCCGAAGGTGACCAGCGGCACCTGGAGGTTGGGCGGCGCGGAGCGGATCCGGCTCAGCAGGCGGTCCTGCGGGAAACCGGTGATCTTGGAGAGCTTCTCGCAGAGCTCGTCCGCCTCGCCGCTCTTCAGGTTGGACGGCACCACGCTGGCCACGTGCAGGACGGCCTTCTCCTGGAGCGGGTCACCGTTGCGGTCGAGGATCGGCTGGCGGCCCTCGGGGGTGACCTTCACCGCGAACCGCTCGCCCTCGCGCAGCTGGGGGTGCAGGACGCTGGGCGACCAGCGCACCCTCCACCTGCCGTCGACCAGGTGGAGCGGCAGCTTGCCCTCGTACTCCCACAGGGGGTTGTTCTCCCCCAGGTCGACCTCGGCGTCGAAGTCGGCCTCGACCTCGTCCGCCGCGCGCCGCATGCTCGTGACGTTGAAGCGGAACGAGGCCGCGTCGAGCTGGAGCTTGGCGTCCTCCAGCGCCCGGCTGACCACCTTCTGGTCGCCGTCCGTGCGCCTGGCCGCGGCGGCGTAGTCGCCCGTCTGCCAGCCGATCAGGAAGTCGCGCACCGCCTCGTGGGCCGAGGGCTCCTCGAAGCAGGCGGTCAGCATGGGAGCCGTCGCCGCCAGCGCGAGCGCGGCGGCGGCGGTTCGCCGGGCCCTGCCCCTCACGATCACCTGTTCCTGTGCCTGAGCGCGCGCGCCATCTCCCGCTTGGCCTGGTTCTCGGCCAGCGTCTGCCGCTTGTCCCAGTCTTTCTTTCCCTTGGCGAGGCCGATCTCTATCTTGGCCCTGCCGTCCTTGAAGTAGATGGCGAGCGGCACCAGGGTCAGGCCGCCCTCCTTGGTCTTGGAGACCAGCTTCTCGATCTCCTTGCGGTGCAGCAGGAGCTTGCGGGTGCGGCGCGCGGCGTGGTTGGTCCAGGTCCCCATGGTGTATTCGGGGATGTGGACGTTGATCAGCCAGGCCTCGCCGTCCTTGATGACGGCGTACCCGTCGAGGAGGGAGGCGCGGCCGAGCCGCAGCGACTTGACCTCCGTGCCCTGGAGCACGAGACCAGCCTCGTAGGTGTCCTCGATGTGGTAGTCGTGCCAGGCACGCTTGTTCTGGGCGATGACCTTACGCCCGGTCTCACGTGGCATGTCTGGAGCCTACCGGTGCCCGGAGCCGCGGACCGCGCCCGCGAGCGCGGGCGAGGTCCGGATCGGCGCGCGGACGCGCCACGCTCGCGGGACGGTCACGGCGGACGGGGGCACCGGATCGTCACACCCGCAGGTAGCGGCGCAGGGTGACGAAGGAGGCCAGCACACAGATGAGCACGCCGAAGACCATGGTGACACTGATCACCGAGGCGACCGTCTCCCACGACAGCTGGCTGTTGGGAGAGAGGTAGAGCTGCACCCCGTCGAAGAGGAAGACCTTGCTGACGATCAGCAGCATCGCGGCCAGCACACCGCCGATCAGGCCGGCGATGACGCCCTCCATCACGAACGGGAGCTGGATGTAGAGGTTGGAGGCGCCCACCAGCCGCATGATGCCGGTCTCCCGCCTGCGGTTGTACGCCGAGAGCCTGACCGTGTTGCCGATCAGCAGCGTGGCCGCGAAGACCAGGATGATCGCCACCACCAGGGCCGCCCAGCGGAGCTTCTCCAGCAGCCCGAAGAACTTCTCCAGGAGCTCCTTCTGGTTGACCACGTTGGAGACCCCCGGGGCGCCCTTGACCGCCTCGATCACCGGCCCGTACGCCTCGGGGTCCTTGAGCTTGACCCGCAGCGACTCGGGCATGTCCTCGACCTGGATGGCCGAGAGCAGCACGGTGTTGTTGGCGTTCTGGTCCCGGAAGTTCTTGTAGGCCTCGGCCGCGTTCTCCACGGCGACCGACTCGACCTGGGACATGCCCTCGATGGTCGACTTCAGCTCGGCCTGCTCCTGGGCGTTCACGCCGCCGCTGCCCTTGCACTGCGGGAAGGGATCGTTCTTCTTGCACAGGAAGACCGAGACCTCGACCTTGTCCGCCCAGAAGTCCTTCATGCTGTTGATCTGGGAGTTGATCATGAGACCGACGCCCAGCAACGCCATGCCGATCGCCACGGTCACGATGACCGCGATGGTCATCGTGAGGTTGCGGCGGAGGCCGATCCAGACCTCGGAGAAGATGAAGTTTGCCCGCATGCTCTTCCTGTCGCTCTATCCGGTCCTGGTGTCAGTACGCCTGGCCGTACACGCCTCGCGACTGGTCACGGACGATCTTTCCGTCCTCCAGTTCCACCACCCGCTTGCGCATGGAGTCGACGATGGCCGCGTCGTGCGTGGCCATGACGACCGTGGTGCCGGTCCGGTTGATCCGGTCGAGCACCTTCATGATGCCGATGCTCGTCGCGGGGTCGATGTTTCCGGTCGGCTCGTCGGCCAGCAGGATCATCGGCCGGTTGACGAACGCGCGGGCCATCGCGACCCGCTGCTGCTCGCCACCGGACAACTCGTCGGGCATCCGGTGTGCCTTGCCCTCGAGGCCGACCAGCTCGACGACCTCCGGGACCACCTTACGGATGAAACGCCGGGGCTTGCCGATGACCTCCAGAGCGAACGCGACGTTTTCGTACACGTTCTTGTTCGGGAGCAGCCGGAAGTCCTGGAAGACACATCCGATCCGGCGGCGCAGGTGCGGGATCTTGAAGTTGGACAGTCGGGCGAGGTCCTTGCCGGCCACGTGGATCGCGCCCGAGTTGGGGCGCTCCTCCTTCAGGACCAGCCGGAGAAAGGTCGACTTCCCGGACCCCGAGGGGCCGACGAGGAACACGAACTCGCCCTTGTCGACATCGACGCTGACGTGGTCCAGCGCGGGCCGGTTCTGGTTCGCGTAGACCTTGGTGACATTATCAAAATGGATCACGGGCGCATCACGGCATGCCAGTCTAGGGGTTAGGACGGTCACAGGAGTGGCAGAGGGCCACTTCCGTCTCTCGCCGGCCGGGGGGCGCCGGTCTTTTGCTCTCGATCGACGTTCCGGTTGGCCGGAGCCCAGTCTAGGGGGAAGACTGGCATGGAACGTCCATAACGGAAACAAAACGATTCGGTGCCTGGTAACGACCGCATAAAGTGGTTCTGACCTCGAAGAGGGAGGACGTCATGAGCTGTGAGGACCTGGTCTGCGCGGGGTGCGCTCACCCCGTGGCCGAAGGCCGCTGCCCCCGCTGCCGCGCGTACCGCGAGCGGATGCACCAGAACGGCTTCGGAGGCATGACCCCGGCGCTCGTGTCACTGTTGCTGATCGTGCTCTTCTTCCTCACCCTGGCCCTGAAGCACCTCAGCGGCACCTGACCGCTCTCCCGGGGTCTCCCCGGACTCTCCGGCCTCGCCGGACGGGAACGGCTTCACGGGCGCTCAGGGGCGCCCGTGAACGAAATCCCCGGCGGAGCCCGGGACGGGAGAGGACGGTCTCCTCACCGACACCCGACTCCCGACGCGCGGGTCCCAGTGTCCGACTCGCGGCGTCCGGCTCCCTGCTCTCCGCCGCGTATGCCCGAGGCCGGGTGAGGACCCTCCAGTCGTCCTAGTCGTCGGCGCCCGACTCCTGGCGGCGGGTCCAGCGGATCTCGGCCTCGATGAAGCTGTCCAGGTCGCCGTCGAGCACCCCGCTCGGGTTGCCCTCCTCGGCGCCCGTCCGCAGGTCCTTGACGATCTGGTACGGGTGGAGCACGTAGTTACGGATCTGGGTGCCCCACGACGTGGTCGACTCGCCCCGGATCTCGTTCAGCGCCGCCTTCTCCTCCTGGCGCTTGCGCTCCAGCAGCTTGGCCTGCAGGACCGCCATCGCGGTCGCCTTGTTCTGCAGCTGCGAGCGCTCGTTCTGGCAGGAGACCACGATGCCGGTGGGCAGGTGGGTGAGGCGGACCGCGGAGTCGGTCGTGTTGACGCCCTGGCCGCCGGGGCCCGAGGAGCGGTAGACGTCGACGCGCAGGTCGTCCTCGTTGATGTCGATGTGGTCGGTCGTCTCCACGACCGGCACCACGTCGACGCCCGCGAAGGAGGTCTGGCGGCGCCCCTGGTTGTCGAACGGGCTGATGCGGACCAGGCGGTGGGTGCCGTGCTCGCCGCGCAGCGTGCCGTAGGCGTAGGGGGCCTTGACCGTGAAGGTCGTCGACTTGATCCCGGCCTCCTCCGCGTAGGAGGTCTCGTAGACGTCGGTCGGGTAGCCCTTGCGCTCGGCCCACCGCAGATACATCCGCTGGAGCATCTGGGCCCAGTCGGCGGCGTCCACGCCGCCCGCCTGTGACTGGATCGTGACGACCGCCTCGCGGGCGTCGTACTCGCCGGACAGGAGGGTGCGGACCTCCAGGGCGCCGATGTCGCTCTTCAGGGACTCCAGCTCGCGGTCGGCCTCCTGCAGCGTGTCGTCGTCCGCCTCGTCGGCGGCGAGCTCGTACAGGACGGAGAGGTCGTCCAGCCGCTGCCCCAGGGACTCGATCCTGTTGACCTCGCCCTGGAGGTAGGAGAGCCTGCTGGTGACCTTCTGGGCGCGATCCTGGTCGTTCCACAGATCGGGCGCGGCGGCCTGATCCTCCAGCTCCTCGATCTGCTTGCGCATCGCGCCGAGGTCGAGCACGTCCTGGATGCTGTTCAGCGTCCCGGTAAGCTCGTTGATCTGTTCTGCCGGATCGATGAGTGCCACGTCTGTAAAGGGTACGCGACCTCCGAACCCCATCGTGTACGGCGCGCTCCCCCACCATGGCTAGCATGGCCCGCATCGGGGAGCATCGGGAGGTGGACGTGCGCGAACACGGGCGACGGGGTGTGCTCGCACTCGCGCTGGCGTTGGTCACCGCGACCGCGGCGGCCGGCGCGTGCTCCGGCCCCGGCGAGGCGCCGCCCGAGCGGGGCCCCTCGTCCGGCGGCGCCACCCCGGCCGTCTCTCCCGCGTCCGCCCCCGCGCCGCCCCCGGTCACGCTCGCCGAGGCGGAGAAGGCGCTGGCGGGCGTCGTGGGCGCCGACGGGGTGCTGGGAGCGGCGGTGCCGCACCTGGACGCCGACCGCAGGCTCCTGCAGGCGCAGACCCGCGACGGGCAGGAGGCCCTCACCGCGGCGGCCTTCAACGGCTCCGCCGAGGCCCTCCCCCACTACACGTGGGGCACGCCCCGGCTGCTGGTCCCGCGCAACCAGCGGGGCCCGCTCTGGTTCGCCGCGGTCGTCGACCGCGAGGAGCCCTCCGGCCGGGTCCGCACCGCCGTGCTGACCCTGATGCGGCAGGACGGGGAGGAGTGGCGGGTCAGCTCGACCTCGCTGCTCGACGAGGGCGTCCGGCCCCCCGAGGTCGCCACCGACGCGGAGGGATACGCCACGGCGCTGGGCGAGGAGGACGCCACGCTGGCCATCAGCCCGCGGCTGATGGCCCCGCTGCACGCGACCTCGGCGGAGGAGGGCGAGAAGGGGTTCGCGGCGGGGCTGATCGAGGAGGGCCCGCACACCACCGGCTTCGCCGACGAGATCACCAGGAGCCGCGCGGCCGAGAAGAAGTACGACTGCCTGAACTACGACTCGATCTTCGCCGCGAGCGACTACCCGGTGCACGCGCTGCGCACCGCCGACGGCGGCGCGCTGGTCCTCTACTCGCTGATCAGGACGACGACACGGACGGTCAGGGTCACGCCGTGCGGGTCGGACATCCCGATCCCGCCCGAGGCCAAGAAGCTGGCCAAGGAGCGGTTCATCCTCAAGGAGCTGCGCACGGTGGAGACGCAGCTGTACGTGAGCACGGTCCCGGCCAAGGGCAGCGGCCGTCCGGCCAGGGTGATCGGCTATCTCGGCGGCCTCACCAAGGTCACCACGGGATAGACGGGACAGCCTGCCCCCCGTGAGCCGCCCCCCGTCCGCGAGCCGTACTCGATCGAGGGAACGCGCCGGGCCGCGCGGCCGGGCCCCGGTGAGGGGCCCGGCCGGGCGGGTCAGGCAGGTCAGGCGGGTCAGGCTTCGGCGTGCGGGAGGTTGATGGTGGCCACCAGCGTGCGGATCGCGCGCAGGGCCACCGACAGCGTCGCGAGGTCGAAGTTGTCGCTCTCCCAGATCTCCGACAGGGTCTGCCGCGCCCGCGAGACCGCCGCCGAGTTGGCCTCGGTCCAGCGCGCCAGGCGCTCCTCGGGCGACAGCCCGGGCGTGCTGTGCGTCAGGACGTCGTGGGTGAGCGCGGCGTGCGCGGCGTAGAGGTCGTCGCGGAGCGCGGCCCGCGCCATGGAGTTCCAGCGGCTGTCCCTGGGCAGCGCGACGACGCGCTCGCGCAGCCTGGAGAGCTGGAGCCGGTCGGCGAGGTCGAAGTAGACCTCGGCGACGTCGTGCACGGGACGGCCGGTGCGTGAGGCCACCTCGACCAGGTCGAACGTGGAGTAGGCGGGCACCATCGCGGCGACGCGCTCGGCGAGCTCGGACGGGACGCCCCGGGAGACGAAGCCGTCGCGCCGCTCCTCGAACGCCGACAGGTCGGACCCGGTCAGCAGCTTGGGCAGGTGCGGCAGCAGGCCGTTCATGCCCTTGGCGAAGAAGCCGACGGTGGAGGCCAGGTCGAGCGGCGGGCGCCGGTTGCCCAGCAGCCAGCGGGTGCCCCGCTCGACGAGCTTGCGGGCCTCCAGCTCCATCGCGATCTGGGTGGAGGTGTCGACCTTGTTGTCCAGCTCCTCGATCTGCTGCCAGAGGCTGGGCATGTCGAAGACCTCGCGCGTGACCAGGTAGGCGCGGGCGATGTCGGGGCTGGACGCGCCGCTCTCCTCGCCGAGGCGGAACATGAAGGTGGTCCCGCTGGAGTTGACCAGGTCGTTCACCACGCCGGTGGTGATGATCTCCCTGCGCAGCGGGTGGGCGTCCATGTAGGCGCGGAGCCCGGGGCCGCGCAGCGCCGACGGGAAGTAGGACACCAGCCAGGACTCCAGGTAGGGGTCGTCGGGCAGGTCGGAGGCGAGGATCTCGGCGTCGGTCACCAGCTTGGTGTAGGCGAGCAGCACCGAGAACTCCGGCGCGGTCAGCCCGAGCCGTGCCTGGCGCCGCTCGGCGAGCATCTTGTCCGAGGGCAGGAACTCCAGCTGCCGGTTGAGCAGCCCGGCCCGCTCCAGCTTGCGCAGCTGGCGCGAGTGGATGTGCAGCATCTCGGGGGCCTGCGCGCGGGCGGCGGCCAGCACCACGTTCTGGTCGTAGTTGTCGCGCAGGACCAGCCCGGCCACCTCGTCGGTCATGTCGAGGAAGAGCTGGTTGCGCTGCTTGTCGGTGAGCTCCCCGTCGCGGACGGCCCGGTCCAGCAGGATCTTGATGTTGACCTCGTGGTCGGAGGTGTCGACCCCGGCGGAGTTGTCGATGAAGTCGGTGTTGACCAGGCCGCCGTTGAGCGCGAACTCTATCCGGGCGAGCTGGGTGAAGCCCAGGTTGCCGCCCTCGCCGATCACCTTGCAGCGCAGCTCGGCCGCGGTGACCCGCAGGCCGTCGTTGGCCTTGTCCCCGACGTCGGCGTTGGACTCGCTCGACGCCCTGACGTAGGTGCCGATGCCGCCGTTCCACAGCAGGTCGACCGGGGCCCGCAGGATGGCGCTGATCAGGTCGCCGGGGGCCAGCGACGTCACGTCGCCGTCGATGCCGAGCGCGGCGCGCGTCTGCGCGGAGACGGGGATCGACTTGGCCGTACGGGGCCAGACGCCGCCTCCCTTGGAGATGAGCGAGGCGTCGTAGTCCTCCCAGGAGCTTCGGGGCAGCGCGAACAGGCGGGCGCGCTCGGCGTAGCTCGTGGCGACGTCGGGCTGGGGGTCGACGAAGACGTGCCGGTGGTCGAACGCCGCGACCAGCCGGATGTGCTGGGAGAGCAGCATGCCGTTGCCGAACACGTCGCCGGACATGTCGCCGATCCCGGCCACGGTGAAGTCGGTGGTCTGGATGTCGATCCCGGTCGTGCGGAAGTGGTATTTGACCGACTCCCAGGCGCCCCGGGCGGTGATGCCCATGGCCTTGTGGTCGTAGCCGATCGAGCCGCCGGAGGCGAAGGCGTCGCCCAGCCAGAAGCCGTACTCCTTGGCCACGGCGTTGGCGATGTCGGAGAACGTCGCGGTGCCCTTGTCGGCGGCGACCACCAGGTAGGTGTCGTCGCCGTCGTGCCTGACCACGTCGGCGGGCGGGATCACCTCGCCGTCGACGAGGTTGTCGGTGAGGTCGAGCAGGCCGGAGATGAACATCCGGTAGCAGGCGATGCCCTCGACCAGGGTGTCCTCCCGCGACCCCGACTTCGGCGGATTTTTCACTACAAAGCCGCCCTTGGAACCGGTGGGCACGATGACGGTGTTTTTCACCATCTGTGCCTTCACCAGCCCGAGGACCTCCGTACGGAAGTCCTCCATCCGGTCCGACCAGCGCAGCCCGCCCCGCGCGACCTTGCCGAAGCGCAGGTGCACGCCCTCGACCCGGGGCGAGTAGACGAACACCTCGAACTTGGGCCGGGGCAGCGGCAGCACGCTGATCGAGGGCGAGTCGAGCTTCAGGCTGACGTACGGCTTGCGCTCGCCGTCGACCCGCTGGAAGTAGTTGGTCCGCAGGGTGGCGCCGATCATCTCCAGGTAGGCCCGCAGGATCCGGTCCTCGTCCAGCGAGGCCACGTCGTCCAGGGCGGCGAGGATCTCCTCGTGCAGCGCGTCGGACAGGTCGGAGCGGACCTCGGCCGGGCGGCGGGGGTTGAGCCTGGCCTCGAACAGGCGCACCAGCAGCCGGGCGAGCCGCACGTTGCCCATCAGCACCCGCTCGATGTACTCCTGGCTGAAGGTGGTGCCCGCCTGGCGCAGGTACTTGGCGTAGACGCGCAGGATCTCGGCCTGCTCCCAGGTCAGCCCGGCGGCCAGGACGAGCCCGTTGAACCCGTCGCTCTCCACCCGCCCGGCCCACAGGGCGCCGAACGCGTCCTGGAAGAGCCGCTTGAACTCGTCCCTGTCGACCTCGGGCGAGGGCGTGTAGCGCAGCCCGAAGTCGTAGATCCAGGCGTCCTTGGTGGCCGGGTCGTTGTCGCGGTCGATCTCGTACGGCCGCTCGTCGACCACCTCCACGCCCATCCGCTGGAGCAGCGGCAGCACGCGCGACAGGGAGACGGGCGCGCCGAGGCGGTAGAGCTTGAAGCGGCGCTCGCCCTCCGAGGCGTCGTACGGCTCGTAGAGGTTCATCCCGATCTCGTCGGTGGAGGCGGCCAGCACCTCCAGGCGGCGCAGGTCGGCGACCGCCATCCGGGCGGGGAAGTCGGCCTTGTACCCCTCGGGGAAGGCCGGGGCGTAGCGGCGGACGAGCAGGGGCGCCTCCTCCTCGGGGCTCAGCTCGGTGATCGCGGAGGCCAGGTCGTCCTCCCAGGACCTGGTGGCGGCGGCGAGCCTCGCCTCCAGCTCCTCGACGTTCACCGCGTCGGCGCGCAGCGGCCTGCCGCGCTCGCCGCGCACGACCACGTGCAGCCTGGCGAGGGCCGTCTCGCCGATCATCGCGCTGTAGTCGAAGGAGGTGCCGCCGAGCGCCTTGAGCAGGATCTCCTGCATCTTGATGCGGATCTTGGTGGTGTAGCGGTCGCGCGGGAGGTAGACCAGGCACGAGACGTAGCGGCCGTAGTCGTCCGGGCGCAGGAAGACCTTGACCTGCTTGCGCTCGCGGAGCCTGAGCACGCCGAGGGCGATCGGCAGCAGCTGGTCCACGGAGGTCTGGAAGAGCTCGTCGCGCGGGAAGGTCTCCAGGATCTCGATGAGGTCCCCGCCGTCGTGGCTGTCGGCGGTCAGCCCGGCGAGCGTGATCACCTCGGCCAGCTTCCGCCTGAGCACCGGGACGCGGGAGATCGACTCGCTGTAGGCGACGTGGGTGAAGAGGCCGAGGAAGCGCCGCTCGCCGACGACCTCGCCCGAGGCGTCGAAGAGCTTGACGCCCACATAGTCGAGGTAGGCGGGGCGGTGGACGGTGGCCCGGGTGTTGGCCTTGGTGATGATCAGCATCTGCTGCTTCTCGCGGGCCTTGGCCCGCAGCTCCCGGGGGAGCGCGGCGAAGCTGCCGGAGTCGGCGCTGTCGCTGCGCAGGATGCCCAGCCCGGTCCCGGGTATCGGGTGCAGCCTGTCGCCTCCCTCGCCCTCCTCCAGGCGGTACTCGCGGTAGCCGAGGAAGGTGAAGTGCCCGTCGGCCAGCCAGCGCAGCAGCTCCAGGCTGTCCTCCACCCCGGCGGGGTCGAGGGGCGGCGGGTTGGACGAGACGTCCTCGGCGGTGCGCAGGGCGAGGGCCCGCATCTTGACGAAGTCCTCGACGGCGCCGCGCACGTCCTCCAGGACGCGCTGCAGGTCGCTCTCGATCGTCTTGAGCACGGCCGGGTCCTTCTGCCGGTCGATCTCGAAGTGCATCCAGGACTCGGCCAGCACCTGCCCGGTGACGTCCTCCTCGCCGGACCCGAGCAGCTTGCCGGTCAGGTCCCTGCGAATCCGCATCTGCGGGTGGATGACCAGGTGGGTGCCGATGTCGTGCCGGTTGAGCTCCATCGTCACCGAGTCGACGAGGAAGGGCATGTCGTCGGTGACGATCTCCACGACGGAGAACCCGGGGTCCCAGCCGTGCTCCTCCGTGGTGGGGGTGTAGGCCCGCACCAGGGCGCGGCCCTGGGGACGCCGCTCGGCGAGCCGCCGCTGGGCCATCGCCGGGCCGTAGACGTCCGTCAGGTCGCGGCCGAGCAGGTCCTCCGGGGCGACATGCCGGTGGTAGAGCCGCAGGAAGGCGAGCGCCTCCTCCACGCTCACGTGGTCGCCGCCCGGTGTGCGCGCGTACGTCTCCGCGGCACTCCTCAGCAGCTCGTCCTTGGCCTCGTCGAGCGGCATGTCGCTCTCACTCCTTTGTGAGGGATTGTGCATAGTTGGATGGGAATCCATGCTCAAAGTCATGATTCCCGGGGAGATGGTGCCCAGCGGAGCGGAAGTGATGTCGCGCGCGCCCGCCGGGATGCGGGACCCTCGCCCGGCCACCGACCCCGCTCCCGGAAAGTCCGGGCCCGCTCCCGGCGAACCCGAGCCCGCTCCCGGGGAACCCGGACGCGCTCCCGGGGGATCCGGCCGCGCTTCCAGAGAACCCGGGGGATCCGGGCGTGAGACACCCGCCGCGGGGCGGTCGTCTCGTCACGGGTGATCGGTATGTCGGCCAGGCGCCACGGCTCGTCATGGGAGCCACGGTCTCTCGCCGCTGCCGGCGGGGAACGGAAGGGCTCCTGGTCGGAGACGGCGGGTTCTCCCTGCGAGGTGGCGGTAGGAGAATCATCCCACAGGGTCGCCTCGGAACGGCTACGGCGCCGCCGGGCGAGTCTGGGCACGCTCCCGGCGCCTCGCCGGGCGGCCGGGGCCGTCCGGCCCGCGGCCCGCCCCTCGGGCATGGCCCGCGGCACGACACCTCCAGTGGCCGTCTGTCCCGGTCCTCGTTGACCGGGACGCACCACCGTTCCTGATATCACCCCAAAACCGGCTAAACGTCAATGTGATGTGCGGTCGTCGTCCAGGGCATTGGAGCGGTCCCGCTTCACCACATCGAGTAATCCGGGAACCTCGCTGAGTTCCCGGAGCTCGACCTGGCACTCCTCGCAGGCCATGAGATGGCTTTGGAACGCCTCGTGGTCCTCTTCGTCGAGAACCCCGAGCGCGTACGCCGCCACGTCATGATGCGGGGAGGGGACCATCAGCTCGCGACACCTCTCTCCTTCAGGACCTTTCGGAGAGCCCGGATCCCGTAGTAGAGCCGGGACTTGACCGTACCCGGCGGGATCCCGAGGATTTCCGCCGCTTCGTTAATCGTACGGTCCCGTAGGTAAGTCTGCTCGATGACTTCGCGGTGTTCTGGGGACAGTTCTCGCAACGCCTCGGCGACGATCATCGCCTCCAGCGCGCGATCGGCCCCGTCGGGAACGGGCACAGCGTTCGCGTCGGCGGGTTCGACCTCCTGTGGTCTAGTGCCTCGCCTGCGACGACCGTCGATGACGATACGTCGGGCGACGGTCAGGAGCCAGGCCCATAACAGGCCGGGCTCTCGTTGCAACCTTCCTGCGTTGCGCCAGGCACGGACGAGCGTCTCCTGGACGACGTCCTCCGCCCATTGCAGATCGTTACCGGTGGCCTTACGCACGTGGCGGAGCAGGGGTACACCGAACTCCCGGTACAGATCTTCTACCAAGAGGACATCGGTGTCCGCGCTCTCGAACCGACTGTCGAGTTGACGCACGGGCACATCTTTACACCTTCGTTATGAGTCCCGTCTGCAACTCTGGCAACTCCAGTCATTTCTAACTATCTCATCACTTCTTCTGAACCACCCCGGGCGGCGCCGCGTACCTCCCACCAAGTGCGCCCGCACCGGCGGGCCTCGGGGAAAGGAAACGACATGGCAGTGCGGCACATTCCGTGGCCGGTCGGAGCTGTCCTCCTCCTCACGCACCCGGCCCCCCACGGGCCGGGCGGCACGTTCGCCACCGCGCCGGGCGCCGAGAAGGCCCTGGTAGCGGCCAGTCTCTGAGAGCGGAACCGGGCCATGTTCAGATCACTGTTCCGCCGCTTCAAGAACGGCGAACCCCTGCTGTTCGGGGTCTTCATCGCGATCGCCGCCGTGGCGGTCGTCCTGATCACCCCGCCCGGCGGCGGGGCCTCGGCCGCGCAGGGCTGGGTCCAGACCCCGCAGGGGCCCCTGGGCGCGGCCGACCGCGACCTGCTGGTCAAAGTCCGGCTGGCCGGTCTCTGGGAGATTCCCAGCGGTCAGCAGGCCCAGCAGAAGGCCGCGAGCAAGCGGGTCAAGGAGGTCGGCATGCACCTGATGACCGACCACCTCAAGCTCGACAAGGAGGTCCGCGCCCTCGCGGCGCAGCTGAACGTGCCGCTGCCCGACCAGCCCAACGCCGACCAGCAGGGCTGGATGGCGCAGCTGGCCGCGGTGCAGCCTGGCGCCGAGTACGACCTCCTGTTCGCCCAGCTGCTGCGCGCGGCCCACGGAAAGGTCTTCGGGGTGGTCGCCGGCGTACGGTCCGGCACCCGGAACGACCTGGTCAGGACATTCGCCCAGCGGGCGGTCGAGGTGGTCATGAAGCACATGACCCTGCTGGAGAGCACGGGGCTGGTCGACTACTCGGACCTGCCCGAGCCTCCGATGCCCTCCCCCGCGCCGCCCGTCTCCGCTCTCGACACACCTGTGAGGAGAGAAAACGCTTGAGAATCATGAAACGCTCGCTCGTCTCCCTGTCCGCGCTGGCCCTCGCCGCCAGCACGCTCACCACCGTCACGTTCACGGTGGCGGCCACGACCCCCGCCTACGGTGACCACTGCGACCCCGCCGAGCAGGGCCAGAACCAGCAGAACCAGCAGAACCAGCGCGGCCAGCAGGACCAGCCCGCACAGGACCAGAACCAGCAGGGCCAGCAGGACCAGCAGGGCCAGCAGGGCCAGAACCAGGACCAGGCACCCCCCGCGCAGGACGCTCCGGCGCAGGACCAGCCGGCCCAGGACGCTCCGGCGCAGGATCAGGCCCCGCAGGACCAGCCCGCCCAGGACCAGCAGAGCCAGGACCAGCCCGCCGACGCGCCCGCCGCGGGCGGAAGCCTCATCCAGGCGTCTCCCACGGAGCCGGCCGCCCCCGACGAGTCGGCCGACCAGCAGCAGGCCCCGGCCCAGGAGAACGCCGACAACGGCAACGCCCGCCGCAGGCCCACCCAGGCTCCCTCGCAGAGCCCCACCGACGCTCCCCCGGCCGACACCCCGACCGACGCCCCGGACAACCCGCCCGCCGAGACCCCGGCCCCCGGTGAGACCCCCGCTCCCAGCGAGACCCCCGCTCCGGGGGACGACGAGGAGGCCGAGTGCGCCGACCTCGGGCCCTTCCCCGAGGACTTCATCGACATCCGGCAGGTCCAGCGGAACGTCCAGGAGATCCGGCCGCGGCGCAGCGGCTCCGCCGGCATCTTCACCTCCCGGTGCGGCACGAACAGGAACGGCCACCGCAACTCCGACAACTTCATCGTGGCCCCCGGCGTGACCAACGGCGCCCACCACATCCACGACTACGTCGGCAACCTGTCGACCGACGGGTTCTCCACGGACCAGTCCCTGGCCGCCGCGGGCACCACGTGCGCGCTCAACGACCGCTCGACCTACTTCTGGCCGGTCCTCCGCGACCGTACGACCGACGCCAACGTCGACGACCCGGACGGCAACGTCGGCACCATCATGCAGGCCCGCCAGGTGAGCCTGCAGTTCCGCGGGAACGCGGTCTCCAGGGTGAGCCCGATGCCGCGCTTCATCAGGATGATCACCGGTGACGCCAAGGCCGCCACCAACGGCGGCGCGAACGCCCTCGCCAAGTGGACCTGCACCGGGTTCACCAACCGGATCACCACCAAGTACCCGCTCTGCCCCCGCGGCAGCCAGCTCGTCCGGATCCTGGACTTCCCCAGCTGCTGGGACGGCCAGAACAACGACAGCGCCAACCACCGCACGCACGTGCTGTTCCCCGACGCGAACGGCGCCTGCCCGTCCGGCACCAAGGCGATCCCGCAGCTGCGGATGACCCTGACCTACGCCACGCCGCGTACGGCGTCCTTCGCGCTGGACTCCTTCCCCGAACAGCGGCACAACCCCGTCACCGACCACGCCGACTTCGCCAACCTGATGCCCGACCGGCTCATGAGGCTCGCGGTCGACTGCATCAACAGGAACCGTCGCTGCTGACGGTCACCCTCCCGGGACCGCCGCTCTCCGTCTCCGCGCCTCTTCCACACCCCGCGGAGACGGGGGGCGGCATCTCGCGATATCAGAGTCCATCACCCTCGGGCGCAGAAGCCGTCCGAGCCGCTTCGCAGACAGGAGCCATAGGTGGGTAACAGACGGACTCCGAGACACACCCGGGCCGAAGCCGGGATCAGTCTCGACCAGAGGCCCGCCAGGATCGGCCTCGGCGTCACGATCACGGTCTCCGTGGTCGGCCTCCTCATGCTCGGGCGGACAGCGCCCGGCATGGAGGCGGCGGCGGCCGTCCGCGGCATCTTCTCGTTCTTCGCGGGCGTGATCGCCCTCGTGTCGCTCACCGCGACCGTGGCACTCGGTCTGCTCTCCGCCGACCGGATCGTGCTGCCGGTCCTGGGCAGGATCCGCTCGCAACTCGTCCACCGGGCCGCCGCCATGCTCGGCATGGGCTTCCTCGCCATCCACGTCATCATGAAGATCATCGAAAGCCGGACCTCCCTCGCGTCCGTCGTGGTCCCGCTGGGCGCGAGCGGCCAGAGCCTGTACGTCGGCTTCGGCGCCATCGCCTCCGACCTGATGATCCTCGTCTTCCTCACCGGGGTCGCCAGGGCCAGGTTCGCGGAGAACCGCAGGCCGTGGCTCTGGCGCATGCTGCACGGCTCCGCCTACCTGGCGTGGCCGATGGCGGTCCTGCACGGGCTCACCGCGGGCCGCGCGCCCGCCGAGTGGGTGACCTGGAGCTACGTGGTCTGCCTGGTCGCGGTGGGAGCCGCCCTGCTGATCAGGGTCATCTCCGAGCTGCAGCCCAAGCCGGTCCTCGTACGCGAGGAGACGCCGGTGGAGGTGCCCGTCGCCGCCGACCTGACCCCGCCCACGAGCATCACGCCGCCCACGAGCATCGTCGGCCGCATCCCGCGCCTGGTGCGCGAGGACCCGCCGGAGCTTCGTCGTATCGGAGATGTCGGATGATTCCCTACCGCGTACCCCCCGTCCGCCAGTTGGGGCCCGCCCGGCTGACCGCCGGGCTGGAGGACTGCCGCAGGATGGACCTCGCGGAACACCGCGACATGCACGGCACGGCGCCGGGCATGTCCGGCGAGGAGCTGGCCGCGCTCGCCGACGAGGTGGACATGCGCGGCCGGGGCGGGGCCGCGTTCCCCTTCGCCCGCAAGGTCCGCGCGGTGATGGACAAGAAGGCGGACAAGATCGTCCTGGTCAACGCGGCCGAGGGCGAGCCCGCGAGCAGCAAGGACACGATGCTGCTCACCAGGACCCCCCACCTCGTCATCGAGGGCGCGCTGCTCGCGGCGGGCGCGATCGGCGCCAAGCAGGTCGTGATCGCGACCGTCGAGGGCGGCATGGGCCAGGCGTCCGTGGCCGCCGCGGTCGAGGAGCGCGGCATCAGCGCCCAGGTCCGGGTGGTCGGCATCGTCGAGAGGTTCATCTCCGGCGAGGGCGGCGCGCTGGTCCGTTCGGTGAACGGCCTCGTCGGGGAGCCCCCGGGCCGCAAGGTCAGGGCCGTGGAGAGCGGCGTGAACGGGCTGCCCACCCTGCTGTCCAACGCCGAGACGTACGCCCAGCTCGCGGTCCTCGCGACCCTGGGCGCCGAGCGGTACGCCGACGTCGGCACGGCGCGCGAGCCGGGGACGGTCCTGCTCACCGTGGGAGGCTCCGCCAAGGCGCCGGCCGTGGTCGAGGTCGCGACCGGCACCCCGCTGTACGCCGTCCTGGACGCCTGCCAGGCCTCCACCGGCGACGGGGTGCTGGTCGGCGGCTACCACGGCGCGTGGCTGCACGCGGACGCGGCGGCCGTGGCGACCGTCTCCCGCCAGGGCATCGCGGAGGCGGGCGGCCAGCTCGGCGCCGGGATCATCGTGCCGCTCGGCGGGGAGACCTGCCCGCTGGGCGAGACGGTCAGGGTCGCGAAGTATCTGGCCGCCCAGTCGTCCGGGCAGTGCGGCCCCTGCCGTCTCGGCCTCCCGGACGTCGCGCAGTCGATGGCCGAGCTCGTGAACGGGTCGGCCTCCGCCCTGGACGAGCTGCGCAGCAGGGCCGCGAGCGTCAAGGGCAGGGGCGCGTGCTTCCACCCCGACGGGACGTCCAGGTTCGTGCTGTCGGCGCTGGACGCCTTCCCCGAGGACATCGAGGAACACCTGCTGCGCGGCAACTGCGGGCGCCCGGTGCTCGGCGTGCTCCCCCTGCCCCCGCAGGAGAACGAGCCCGAGGTGAAGCTCACCGTGGACTGGACCCGCTGCCAGGGCCACGGGCTGTGCGCGCAGCTCGCCCCCGACCTCGTCCACCTCGACGAGCACGGCTACCCGGTGTTCGGCCGCGACACCGTGCCCGCCCAGTTCCGGCGGATGGCCCGCAGGGCCGTGGAGATGTGCCCGGCCCTCGCGCTGCGCGTGGCACAGGGGACATGAGCTGTTTTCCCGTCTCTTCTCCGATCAAGAGGTGATGTGAATGTGACCAACCAGAAGGACAGTGCGGTCGTCCAATCGGGCAGATGACACTGAACCTCGGGGAGTAACGACATGCGGACCCCTCCGGACAGGCGGGCATTCCTTCGGACCGGCGGCCTGGTCGCCCTCGCACTGGGCGCCCAGGGCACCCCCGCCCTGGGCGCCACCGGCATGACTGTGACCGGTACGACCGGCCGGGGCGCCGCGGGCGCGCCACGGCCCGCCGACTGGCGGGCCCTCGCCGGCGGGCTGGAGGGAAGACTCGTCCGGCCGGGCGACGCCGCGTACGACGGCGCGAGGAAGCTGTTCAACCCCGCCTTCGACGCGGTCCGGCCCTCGGGGGTGGCCTACTGCGCCAACCCCTCCGACGTCGCCGAGTGCGTCGGCTTCGCGCGCCGGCTGAACCTGCCGCTGGCCGTACGGTCCGGCGGCCACTCCTACGCGGGCTGGTCCACCGGGACCGGCCTGGTCCTCGACGTGTCCCGGATGAGCAAGGTGAGCCACGCCTCGGGGCGGGCGACCGTCGGGGCGGGGGCCAAGCTGATCGACGTCTACGACAGGCTGGCCGCGAACGGGGTCAGCATCCCCGCCGGGACCTGCGCCACGGTCGGGGTGAGCGGGCTCGCGCTGGGCGGCGGGATCGGCGTGGTCTCCAGGAAGTACGGCCTGACCTGCGACGTGATGGAGTCGGTCCAGATCGTCACGGCCGACGGGCGGCTGCTGACCTGCGACGCGAACCACAACGCCGACCTGTACTGGGCCTCGCGGGGCGGCGGCGGGGGCAACCTCGGCGTGGCGGTCTCCTTCGGGTTCCGGACCCACCCCGTCCGTGAGGTCACGGTGTTCTTCCTGCACTGGCCGTGGTCGAGGGCGGCCAGGGCGCTGCGCGCCTGGCAGGCGTGGGGCCCCTCGGCTCCCGACGCCATGTGGTCGGGCATGCACCTGAGCCGCAACGGCGGGACGGACGTGGAGGTCGTCGGCCTCTACCTCGGCGGCAGGGCCGGGTGCGAGCGGCTGCTCGACAGGCTGGCCGACGCGGCCGGGTCGCCGTCGTCGAGCTGGGTCCGGCAGACCTCCTACCGCCAGGCCATGCTGACCATGGCGGGCTGCGGCTCGCTCTCGGTCTCCCAGTGCCACCTGGGCGGCTCCCTGCCGGGGCAGACCCGGGGCGGGCGGCTGTCCAGGGACACCTTCAAGGCCAAGTCGCACATGGCCTACCGCCCGCTCTCCGAGGCCGGGGCGAAGGCGCTGGTCGCCCAGGTCGCCAGGCCCGGCGAGCACACCGTGCTGCTGGACGCCCTTGGCGGCGCCGTCGCCAGGGTCCGCCCCGAGGCCACGGCCTTCCCGCACCGGGCCGCCCTCTACAGCGTGCAGTACTACGCCCACCGCTCCGGGGCGGCCGGGTGGGCCAGGAGCGCGCACGCGGCGATGCGGCCCCACTTCGGCGACCACGCGTACGTCAACTACATCGACCCGGAGCTCGGCGGCTGGCGCGCGGCCTACTACGGGGGCAACGCCGCGAGGCTCGCCCAGATCAAGGCCGCCCGCGACCCGGGCCGCCTGTTCAGGCTCCCCCAGGGGATCTGACCTCGGGGGCCACGGCTCCCGGGACGAAGTGGGAGAGGACCTCGGGGTTGGCCATGGCGTCGAGGTTGGCGGCCTTCTCCGGGGCGACCCCGAGGAGGATCTTGCGGATGGGGACCTCCAGCTTCTTGCCGCTGAGGGTGCGGGGGATGCCGGGTACCTCGATGATCTCGTTCGGCACGTGGCGCGGGGAGAGCCCCTCCCGCAGCTCCCGGCGCAGGCGCGCGACGAGGTCGTCGTCCAGGGGCGTCTTCTCGGCCATGGTGACGTACAGCAGCAGGCGGCCCTCCTCCCCGAGCCGGCCGGTGTCGATCACCAGGCTGTCGGTGATCTCCTCGAAGCGCTCCACCACCCGGTAGAACTCGCTGGTGCCCATCCGGACCCCGCCCCGGTTCAGGGTCGAGTCGGAGCGGCCGTAGATCACGCAGCCGCCGTCGGGGAGGATCTTGATCCAGTCGCCGTGCCGCCAGACGCCGGGGTACTCGGAGAAGTAGCTGTCGCGGTAGCGGGACCCGTCGGGGTCGTTCCAGAACATCACCGGCATCGACGGCATCGGCAGGGTCAGCACCAGCTCGCCCACCTCGCCGACCACCGGGGTGCCCGACGGGTCGAAGGACTCGACCCGCGCCCCCAGGCAGCGGCACGGGATCACCCCCGCCCGGACCGGGAGCAGCGGCACGGCGCCCACGAAACCGGTGCACACGTCGGTGCCGCCGGAGAACGAGCCGAGCTGGACCTCCGGCAGCGCGTCGTGCACCCAGGCGAACCCCTCGGGCGGCAGCGGCGAGCCGGTGGAGCCGAGCCCCCGCAGCCGGTCGAGGCCGGAGGGTTCGAGACCGGCCTTCATGGACGCGATCACGTACGGGGCCCCCGTGCCGAAGTAGGTGACCCCCTCCTCGGCGGCGAGCCGCCAGAGCGCGCCGGTCTCCGGGTAGGTCGCCGCCCCGTCGTGGAGCACCACCGCCGAGCCGACCAGCAGGCCGCCGACGAGGTAGTTCCACATCATCCAGCCGGTGGTGGTGTACCAGAAGAAGACGTCGTCCTCGCCCAGGTCCTGGTGGAAGGAGAGCGCCTTGAGGTGTTCGAGCACCACGCCGCCGTGGCCGTGCACGATCGGCTTGGGCAGCCCGGTCGTCCCCGAGGAGTAGACGATCCAGAGCGGGTGCCCGAACGGCACCGGCTCGAAGGCGAGCGGCCCCGCGACGGCGCGCACCTCCGCCCAGCTCACCGTACGGACCCCGTCACCGGCCGCGTCCGCGTCCCGGGTCTCCGGGGCGCCGGTAGTCTCCCGGGCCGGGACGCGCACCCGCGCCACCAGGGTCGGCAGCTTGGCCGCGATGTCCCGGACGACCTCGCTCCGGTCGAAGTGTTTGCCGTTGTAGTCGTAGCCGTCGACCGCGACGAGCACCTTCGGCTCGATCTGGGTGAAACGGTCGATCACGCTGGGCGCGCCGAAGTCGGGCGAGCAGGAGGACCAGACGGCGCCCAGGGAGGCGGTCGCCAGGAAGGCGACCAGCGCCTCGGGGACGTTCGGCACGTAGGCCGCGACCCGGTCGCCGCGCCCGACGCCCAGCGCGGCCAGCCCCGCGCGGACCCGCGCCACCTCCTCGGCCAGCTCCCCCAGGGTGAGCGTCCGGCGCCCGCCCGCCTCGTCGCGGGAGATCACCGCGAGCCGCCCGGGATCGGAGGCGGCCCGGCGCAGCGCGTTGGCCGCGTAGTTCAGCGTCGACCCGGCGAACCACTCCGTGCCGGGCATCTCCCCCGACATGACGGGCCCGTCGCCGCGCTCCCCCACCACCCCGAAGTAGTCCCAGATCGACGTCCAGAACTCCTCGGGGGCGTCGACCGACCACTGCCACAGGGACTCGTAGTCACCGGCCCGGCCCAGCCACTCCGCGTAACGGGTGACCTTGGCGTTCCTCACGATCTCCGGGGACGGCTCCCAGAGCGGCGCACCTTCCTCAACCATGGCCCCATCCTCTCGGCGCCCCACCCGAATGTCATCCCCGGGATCCATACAACCTCCGGTCACACCATGTGGGGCCACCACGCACAAGACACCCCGTTCCCCGGGATCCCGCCGAAACAGGTGGAGTCCGGCCACGGGTCCCCGACGAGAGGATGTGGCACCGGTCACGTCGTACCGGCCCGCCAGCCGAAAACGCGTCGGCCGGGAATCGTCATCTCACCGGCCGTAGCTCTGTCCGAGTAACAGAAAGCGCCCGATCACCAGAGCGACCGGGCGCTTTCTGATTCATCCGAGATGACTCGACAGCGATGCCTCCAGGCTGGACGAGTCAGGCCAGGTCGAACTCGCCACGCTTGACGCCGGAGACGAAGGCGCTCCACTGACGCGACTCGAAGGTCAACGCGGGCCCTTGGATGTCCTTGCTGTCGCGGACGGCCACCTGCTTGTCCGGGAAAGCGACCTGGACGCATTCACCGTTCGAGCCGCTAAGACTGCTGGTCCGCCACTCGGCACAGGACAGATCAAGCTCCTTTTTCATCACTGCCGTCTCCTTTTATTGTATGCCTGCGAGTGCGCGAGCTATGAGGTCACGACTCTCACCTTGATTGGCCGATACAGCTCGAAGCTGGTCGAACATCAGGTTATATCGCCTGATTTCATTCTCGTTGTCCAGGAATAAATCCGTCGTGCTGACCTCAATGTAGACGACATCGCGAACGCCGTGCGCGAATCGGAGAATGACGAACGATCCATGCATGCCCGGATGGACGCCGACGCTTAGTGGGATCACCCGCAACGTTACGTTCGATTTTTCACTCTTGTTAAGTAAATGCTGTAGTTGCTCACGCATGATCTTTGGGCCGCCGGTACGACGGCACAATGCCACTTCATCGATGATCACCTCAATGATCGGCGACGGATCACGATCGACCTGGCGAGCCATACGCACCGCCACCCGGCTTTCAACCTCCGCCGCCGACAATTCGGGAGCGCCACCGGGGATCACCGTACGTGCGTACGCTTCAGTTTGAAGCAAGCCAGGGATGAACGACAACTGGTAGTTGAGAACCGCCGTTGCCTCTCGCTCGAACCCAATGTAGGTGGGGTAATGGCCAGGCAGGTCTTCCGAGGCGGTTTGCAGCCAACTCTCCTCCCCGGCCAACTTCAAGATCGCAATCAGGTCATTCCGGTGATCCTTCGACACGTCGTAGACGTCAAGCAAAGCGCGTAGCGTCCGCACCTGCGGTTTCGCCTGTGCCATCTCGATGCGATACAGGGTGGTGCGGTTGATCTCGGTGGCTTCGGCCACCTGTTCGCGGGATAGACCTGCACGCTCCCTGAGCTGCCGCAGCTCCATCGCGAGCCGTCGCAGGCGAGCGGTTGGAGCCTGCCCCCGTTGAGTCATGCGGCAAAGGGTAGCGGAATCATCGCGACCGATGTTTACGCAACATGTTGCGTAAACATCGTCTCGTATGCATCATGTTGTGTGACCAGTCTGTCGCGCCCTCCCGAGGCAGGCACCCGAATCGACACACAGTCGAGGGATCAAGCTCTTGCCATCTGATCTCCGGGTGAGGCGGTTGCGGCAACAAGAGACCAAAAGCCTCGCCGCCTCTCCCCACTCGGGCTCACCAAACCGACGAAGGGCAGGACCGGTGACAGCGCCGTATACGGAACAGCAGTTCATTCACCTGGTGCGGCTGGCGTGGGATCTGCGCGGGTTGCACATGGCATCGTTGGTCGAACTTCCCAAGAACGAGGAACCCGCCCTGCTCCTGGGTGTGGAGAGCACTGCCGTGAAGGTCCGGGCGACGAAGGAGCGGGGCGTCTGGGTCTTCACCTGGGGCCAGGGTCCTGAGCAGCGGGTACGGGCTCTGGGCGAGGAAGCGGCCCAAATCATCCGGAAAGCGGTCCACCAGTGATGTCACGGTTTCTGGGCGGGGTCGTTCTCCCGGGAGAACTGGTGTCGGTTCCGCTGGCCCGAGCGTTCGTCAGGGCGGCCCTGCGACTGCGTGAACTCGCGGGCGACGAGGATGACGAGTACGTGGTGCTGCTGGTCGTCAGCGAGTTGGTGGCCAACTCGGTGCGCCACTCCAACTCCGGCAGGCGCCGGGGCGGCCTGGTCACGGTGAAACTGCGGGCGAAGGGGCCGGTGCTGCGGCTGGCCGTCGTCGACGAGGGCGCACTGGACAGCGCCCCGCGAATCCAGCGGGTGGGCGCCGACAGCGACGGGGGACGCGGCCTGGAGCTGATCGAGGAGATGGCTCTGAAGTGGGGGTCGTATGAGATCAAGGCTGGACGCGTCGTGTGGGCCGATCTCGCCCTGAACATATGTGTGGCCTGACGCGCCGACCTCGGCGGGGAGGAAAGGGATGTTGAGAGACCTGATGGCTCGCCACGGGCGAACCTGGATCATCGCGGAGGGATCCGGAGGCGGCTGCTATGCCGTACGGCGCGTGAGCCTGTGGGCGCACGGACTTGAGCGTGGCCTGTGCAACGTCCGCTGCGGAGCGACCGTGGAGGAGCTGGCCCGCAACCTGGAGGAGGAGACCCGACTGGAGAGGCGGTCACGACCGCGTCAGGCGTTCTAACCCATAGGTGAGGGGAGGCAGAGTCCGAATCGGCGCCGCTTACTCGTCAGAAGTGGGATCAACGGCCTACGGGAAGGCGGCCGGTGTCGTGGGCGAAGTTGACAGACCGAAAACGTACGTCAAGCCCATTCGCGCAGGTCAGTCATCGCACGCGAGCGCAGACCGCTGAGGATCTTAACGTACCTTTCCGGAGAATAATTGTGGGCATTTTCTGGGCATACGACTGGGCTTTTTCTGGACAGGTCTGGGATGCTGAAGTCATGCCCAGATCTGGAACAGCGGCGGCGAACGCGACGACAGCCGACGTCCTGGCCGAGGAGGTGAAGGTGCTGCTGCGCGTCGGACTTCCGGTTCGATTGGAACGGTGCGGGCCGAATCTCTTGGGGCTACAGGGAGTAAAAGCGCGGTCATCGAATCCAGATGTCCCAGGCAGCCGAGCGCGGGCACTGGATGGCCTGCTGCGTGAGCAGCTGGACCGGCTGGAGAACGGTGAGCTGGCCGAGGCCGCCCGGTTGTTGTTCGGCGCGCAGGTCTCGACATCGGGGGCGACGCTGACCGCCCGGCGGGTGATGGCCGCAGCCGCGTCCGGATATGAGGTGCACCACTTCCGCAAGCGGATCGAACCAAGGCTCCTGGAGCTGCTGGCCTGGCAGTTGCGCCGCGACAGTGAAGCCTTCACTACCCGGCACGCCGAACCGCCCGAGCTGCACGCCGCCTCTGGACGGCTCGTGCTGCCAGCTGACGTCTTCGCCTGGGAGGCCGCCGAACACCAGCATGCCCTGGCCTCCTTGTGGGGGGCGGTCTACCTGCTACGCGCGCAGTTGCTGACCGTGGCGCGGCTGGCGAGCATGGACGCTACCGGGCAGGACTTGGCAGCTGCGGTGGCGCTGTGGCGGCATGCCCTGGTACTGCGTGCCGCCCATGCCTACCGGTCCGCCTACGGCGCGGTGTTGCTGCACGCGGCGACCAAGCTCGGCCCCGAGGAGATCGCCGCATCCGCCGGTTGGACACCGCCCCTCACTGCCGCCCAGGAGTTATTGCTGACCGAACTCGCCGACCCGGAGGAGGGCCGAGACGCCTTCGCTGCCCGCTTGGCTTTCGCTGAGGGCAGCACCGAGCTGGTTGCCGCCTGGCGGCAAGCGCTGATCGGCCGCCAAGACGGTTCCCACAAAAAGCAAGGACACCACGCATGAGTCTTGACCAGCTGCTCAATCCAAACACCGCCCCCCGCCGGTACGTCGTGACCGGGGGCCCTTCCGCGGGCAAGGAGGCCGTGATCACCGAAATCCAGAAGCGAGATATCCCGTGTACCGAGGGGGAACCAGCCCGGGAGATCTACCGCGAGCACCGCGAGCGCCTCGGCCGTCATCTGCAGGTTGGTGATCGGCGCGCCTACTCCCGCGATGTGCTGGACGCTTTCGTCGCCGAGTTCTGTGGACACACGTCCGGCCTGCGGTTCTACAACCGCGCCATTCCCGACGGGTACGGGTGGGATGCCTTCTTTGGGCTGGGCCCGTATCCAGAACTTGAGGAAGCCTCCCGCGTCTACCGCTACGACGCGGTGTTCGTGCTTGATCCTCTTGATGACTTCGATTCCGAGGACGATCTGGTGTGGGCCAAGGAGCGAGAGATCCGCCGCGTCCACGAACTGATCATCCAGGGCTACTACGACGCCGGATACCGGCCGATCTTCGTCCCTGCCGACGAGCCGGGCCGCCGGGTCGACTTCATCCTCGCGCAACTCCCCGTGCCAACGACTTGACGGAAGGGCCTCATCCTATGCGCGGCCGTACCGATTCCGTGGAGATCATCAGCCCGAACAACGTGCTGGCCAACGCGATGCTTCGTAGTGTCGACATGGTCCGACCCCGTCTGCAGGCCACCAATCCCGACCGGGTCGCCTTCTGCGTCGGCACCCAGATCAACGGCGCACCCCATTTGGGCACCTCGCTGGTTCAGACAGCGGCGTTTCTCCTCGCCAAGGCCACCAAGCGCACCTTCAACGTGGATTCCGTCGTCCGGTTCGGCGCACTCGACAACGCGCCCTACGACATCCGTCTGGACCCTGAGACCCATCATGCCTACCAGCAGACCTACGTCCACGCCCTCGGCGGCGACGGCGTCACCGAACTGATCGACAAGTACTACCGGGGCATGTTCGACTCCCTTGCCGACGCCACCGGCGTTGACTACGAAATCGAGACCTACTCCGCCCAGCAGGCCGACCCCGCCTTCCGGCATGAGTTCCTGGCCACCCTCGGCCGCTTGGACCAGATTCGCTGGCCGCTCGCGCCTTCACACGGTGAGGTTCACCTGCGCCTGCCGTGCCCGCGGTGCGGATGGGCCGAGAAACGCTCCGAGCGGACGAAGCTGCTACGCATTGGATCCGGTGGAGCGGATTTCGCCGCGGTGTGCACCGATCACGGCGGCTACGAGATCGCCGTCACCGCCGACACCAGCGCCTACCTGGACCTGGCCACCTTGTACCGGAACCTGGTCAAGGAGCGGATGGCCGCCCGCGATCACGTCACGTTGTCGGTGATGGTGAAGGGCGGCGATTGGGCGTACGGCTGCCAGCTGGTGGACGAGGCATTCGCTCAGCTCCCCGGGCTTGTCCCCCCACCCCGTGTCTTCACACCGATGGTGCTGACCGACACAGGCGCGAAGCTGTCGAAGTCACTGATCCGGGACGGGAAGGTCCCACCGCCGCCCGGAGCTCGGGACTGGATGCTCGACGTCACCGAATGGGTCGGCGACACCGATTCCTACGTCGATGCCATGGTCTGGCTCGTCGGCCGGATGCTCTCCGACCCCAAACACTTCTATCGCAGCTACACCACCCAGGAACTGGACCGCATCATGAACAGCAGGACCGTGGCACCTGCGGGTGTGCGCGCCCGTGAGATGAACCTTTACCGCCGATACTTCGACCTGGTCGCCGCCGGGCGCAAGACCATCGAGGTCCGCGTCCAGTATCCCAACCTCCGTACCTTGAAGGCAGGCGACCACATCCGCTTCGTGTGCGGTCGCGACGACGCCCTCACCAAGGTCAAGCGCGTCGCCCGGTACAGGAGCTTCGAGGAGATGCTCGACGTCGAGGGCCCCGCCAACGTCAATCCGGACAGCCCCCGCGAGCAGCAACTCGCCAATATCCGCCGCATCTACGGGCCCGAGAAGGAGGCCCTCGGCGTGCTGGCCATCAAAATCGAACTCCTCGACCCTCCGACCGGCCACTGACACGACCTCGAATGGCCGAACCTTCCCACCCTGCCCGGTTGAAGCTTCTTCCCGCAGGACGGGACACCGGCGGTGTGGCTTCAGGCTTCCGGGTCCGGAGCCTGTGATGCCGCTCGTGCACTCATACGGGCCGGGATTTCCGATTCAGGTAGCTCGATCAACGACTTCTACCGGGCCCGGCCTCCGCGCGGCGGGCCGGGGAGGTGAGGCCGGCGACGGCGGCGACGACCTCGGAGGGGTTGGAGAGGTCGGGCAGGACCACGTCGGCTCCCGCCTCGTGCAGCTCGGCCGGGAGGGAGCGGCCCGAGGCGACCCCGATGATCGCGGCCCCGGCGATCCTGGCGGCCTGGACGTCCCTGGCCGAGTCGCCGATCAGCACGGTGTTGCGCCCGTCGAAGGTCGCCCCGTACTTCCGCTTGGCGCGGCCCTGCGCGACCTGCAGGAGGGTGGCCTTGGGGTAGACCTCCTCGCCGTAGCCGCCGATCTCGAAGTCGATGTGCTTGTCGAGGCTGAACGCGGTGAGTTTGTGCACCGCGTTGCTCTTGATCGTGCCGGTGAGCACCGACTGGACCACGCCGTCGAGCCTCGCCACGGCCTTCAGCGCGTCGCGGGCCCCGGGCATCATCCGGCCGTCCTTGGCCAGGCGCCTGCGCCGCGCCCCGAAGGACCCGGCCAGCGCGTCGAGGAACCGGGGAAGGTGGTCGTCCCCGGCGACGATCCCGTTGATGGCGAGCATCTCGAAGACGATCTCCGAGTCGGGACGCCCGTTGGCCTGGGTCAGCTTGACCAGGGGCCTTCCGGTGACGCTGCGGAAGGCCTCCGCGTACGCCTCCCGGGTGACGATCGACACGTCGACCAGCGTGAGGTCGATGTTCCAGAGGACGAGGCGGTTGATCGGGGGCCTCCCGGAATGGGTGCGGATGCCCAGGGTAAGGCCCTGGGCGCACAGCGACCGCCTTCGATACCGAAAGGATCCGGTTTGAGATGACTTTCGAATCGGCGGCCCGTTCACCGGCGACCCAACGGAGTCGCCTCCCGGGGACCCCGGGGCGGCGGCCTGTCCATCGGTGACCTGCCTGAGTCGCCTCCCGGCGGACGCGGCGGGAATTCCGGGGTCGGTGACCCGCCGGCCGATGACCCCGTTGCCGCGGGCCGCCGGTTTCCGTGAGGTCGCGTGACGGCCGTCAGGCGTGGTCGAGCGCGTTCTCCAGGGTGTCGACGACGGGGACGCCGCAGGCCATCAGGTCGGCCCGGCTGGTCATGCCGCCGGTGTAGAGGACCGCGCGTGCCCCGACGTGCTGGGCCGCGTGCGCGTCGTCCAGGCTGTCGCCGATCACCAGGACGTCGGCCGGGTCGACGCCGAGCGCGGCAAGGTGGGCCACCATCGACTCGGCCTTGTGCCCGCCGGCCGCGCTGCGCAGGCCGTCGATCCGGACGAAGTGGTGGTCGATGCCGAATTCCGCGATCTTGGGAACCAGCCGTTCGTGCGCCCACATGGACAGCAGCGACTGCTTGCCGCCCGCGCGCTCCCAGCTCCGCAGGGTGGAGAGGGCGTCGGCGGCCAGCCCGCACTCCAGCATCAGCTGGTGGTAGCTCTCGTGGAAACCGAGGTCGAGCCTCTCCCACTCGCCGTCCTCAAGGGCACGGCCGAGCATGCGCTCGTAGGCGGTCCAGATCGGGCGCGTGTAGACCGCGCGGAAGCGGTCGGCGTCGTAGGAACCCAGTCCGTACGGCTCGAACACCGCGTTCGTCGCACCGACGACGGCGTCGATGTCGTGAAACAGCGTGCCGTTCCAATCCCAAACAATGTGTCTCATATTGCCGTCCAGAATAGCGAAAATCCCCGCCGGAGCGCCCGCCTCGACAGGGGATCCGGCGCGGCACGGGGATCCCGCCCCGGCCTCCGGGGATGGGGAGCACCGGGTTCCGGAGGCGGTACGGGATCCCGGGGGCGGACACCGGACACCGGACACCGGGCCCCGGACACCGGACACCGGGCCCCGGACATCGGACACCGGGCCCCGGACGCGGCGCGGGGATCCCGCCCCGGCGCTCCCGGAGGAGGCCGGGCTCCGGACGGCGGCGCGGAGGTCAGCCGACCAGGTCGGGGATCTCCTGGGTGGCGTACCACAGGAGCTCGTTGGCCTCGGCGCCGTCCACGGTGAAGCGGGCGTCGTCGTCGCCGCGGTCGGCCGCGGGCAGGGCGGCGAGAGCGGCCTCGACGTCCTTCACCGCCGACAGGTCGTCCACGTGGACCGCGGCGACCAGCGCCAGCGGGACCGCCGCGGCGAGCCGCACCCGGGCGCGCTCCTCCAGGTCGGCGCTCGCGCTCACGCCACCCTCCGGTACGTCGACGGCGACGACCACCCGGCGCGCGACGACCTCCACCCCGTCGGCGCGGTCCGCGGCCAGCATCCGCAGGGAATCCCTGGCCGCCTCGGTCAGGGCGACGTACTCCAGTTCCTCGGTGTCACCCGAGACGTACCACTCGATCAACGCGGGGGTCACCGCGTAGCCGGTCAGCGGGGCCGGGCCGAGCTCCCCCACGGTGGCCACGCGGGCCAGCGCCGGGAGCGTACACGGCAGGTAGACGCGCATCCATGCCTCGATCTGTCTCTCCGACATCGGCGCCGCTCCGGCGCCGATTCACGCATCGAGTGTGCCAGTACCGGCGCCCCCCGGTGGTACCGCCCGCGCGGAGCGACACGATCCGGGGCCGGGCCGGGCCGGGCCGCGCCCCGCCGGGCGGACCGGTCAGCGGAGGGTGATCTGGAACAGGGTCTCCAGTTCGGCGATGGTCAGGTCGGGGTCGCGGTGGTGCACGCCGACGATGCCGAGCCGCCGGGCGGCCTCGATGTTGGCCTCGATGTCGTCGACGAACACGCACTCCTCCCCGGCCAGGCCGATCCTGCCGAGCGCGTGCTCGAAGATCCTCGGCTCGGGCTTGCGCATGCCGATCTCCCCCGAGATGACGACCTCGTCGAAGTAGTCCTCCCAGCCCTCGCGGGGGTACTCGTTCGCCCAGGAGTTGGAGAGCAGGCAGGTGCGCAGCCCCGCGGCACGGGCCTCGCGGAGCATCTCGTACATCGGCTCGACCCGGTGGAAGCGGGAGAACATCCTGGTCAGCAGCCCCTCGGCGACCGGCGGCACGCCGTCCGTCGTGACCAGCCTGGCCGCCAGATCCCGTTCGAAGTCCAGGCCGGAGATCTCCCCGCGCTCCAGGGCGTGGATCGTGTTCTCGCCGCCCTCCGACGAGTTCTCGTACGCGCGCACGATGAGCTCGCGCATCACCTTCCGGTAGTGGGCCTCGTCGAGCCCCTCGGCGACGATCCACTCGGCGATCGCCTCGGTGAGACCCACGGTGAGCACGCCACCCCAGTCGATCAGCACGCCCTTGAGCATCTGTCCTCCTCGATGAAACGGGTTCCAGGCTAGGCGTGGACCACTGGACGGCCGAAGAAGGGGTGGTGCCAAACTGGCCGCCATGGACTTCGCGCTCAGCGACACGGCGCAGGAATACCTCGCCAATCTGACCGATTTTATGGCTACCCATGTCTATCCGGCGGAGCCGGTCTACCACGCGTGGCGCCAGACCAGAGGGCACGACAGCCACGAGTTGCCGCCGGTGGTGGAGGAGCTCAAGTCCGAGGCGCGCTCGCGCGGCCTGTGGAACCTGTTCTTGCCCGCCGAGTCGGGGATGTCGGTGCTCGACTACGCGAGCCTGGCCGAGGTCACCGGCCGCTCCATCGACCTCGCCCCCGAGGCGCTCAACTGCGCGGCCCCCGACACCGGGAACATGGAGGTCCTGCACATGTTCGGGTCGCCCGAGCAGCGGGACCGGTGGCTCAAGCCCCTGCTCGCCGGGGAGATCCGTTCGGCGTTCGCGATGACCGAGCCCGCGGTGGCCTCCAGCGACGCCACCAACATCGCCACCTCCATCAGGCGCGACGGCTCCGAGTACGTCGTCAACGGCCGCAAGTGGTTCATCACCGGGGTGGCCGACCCGCGCTGCGAGATCCTGATCGTGATGGGCAAGACCGACCCCGACGGGCCGCCGCACCGCCAGCAGTCGATGATCCTGGTCCCGACGGACACGCCGGGCGTCGAGGTCGTGCGCCACCTGCCGCTCTTCGGCTACCAGGAGCAGCACGGCCATTCGGAAATCGTCTTCACCGACGTCCGGGTGCCCGCCGCGAACCTCGTCGCGGAGGAGGGGGACGGCTTCCGCATCGCGCAGGCCCGGCTCGGCCCCGGCCGCATCCACCACTGCATGCGCGCCATCGGGATGGCCGAGCGCGCCCTGGAGCTGATGTGCGCCCGCGCGGCCAACCGGGTGGCCTTCGGCCAGACGCTGGCGCAGCAGGGTGTGGTGCAGCAGCAGATCGCCGAGTCGCGGCTCGCCATCGAGCAGGCCAGGCTGCTCACCCTGAAGGCCGCGTGGATGATCGACACGGTCGGCGTGAAGGCGGCCGCGTCCGAGATATCCGCCATCAAGGTGGTCGCGCCGCGGATGGCGTGCGACGTCATCGACCGCGCCATCCAGGTCCACGGCGGCATGGGGCTGTCCGACGACGTACCGCTCGCGACGATGTACGCGCAGGCGCGCGCGATGCGCATCTTCGACGGCCCGGACGAGGTCCACATCCGCACCGTGGCCCGTCGCGAGCTCAAGCCGTACCTCTCCTAAACCGCCGCGAAACGGACACTGAGGGACAGATTGTCCGGAGATTCATCCCCTAACATCCGATTCAGCGAGCGTTACGCGTTTCGCGGCCCCAATACGAGGAAGATTACGAGAATGGCACTCGGGCCATATAACCGCACGTAGAAGGCATGATCGACCTCCTGCGGGCTCCATTTGCACCTTCCCTCGGTTCCCATGAGGAGGGATCATGGCAGTAGCTCAGACGAGCCGGTCACGCGCCCGTACGGCGCAGAGATCGACCACACCCGCAACGTCCACCGCGCATGCCCAGGCAAGCAGGAAAAAGGACGGCAACTCGCTAACGCTCAAACTTCCGATGATGACCGTGCAGCTGCGACCGCCGCATGTTCACATGCCGCACGTCAGCAGGCAGGAGGCGGGACAGGCCGTCGACACGGCCAAGTCGTTCCTGCCTCCGACCGAGCGCATCGTCTACTACGGAGGGCTCGGCGCGCTCGCGGTGGCGGGGTTGCTCGAATGGCCGGTAGCGGCGGCCATCGGGGTCGGGACGCTGATCGCGCAGCGTGCGCGCGGGAAGAACCGGTCATCGAGCCCGGTCTCCAGGCCCGCGAGCTCGGCGTCCGGATCTTCGACGGGCACCTCCGCGTCCGGGGGCTCCGCCTCCCGGACGACGGGTTCGGCGTCCAGGTCCAGGACGGGAGGCTCCACGTCCCGGACCACACCCGCGTCCCGTACGGCGGCTTCCGCGTCACGCACCGCCTCCAGGGCCGCGAGCACCGTGTCCCGGGCGGCGGGCACCGCCGCGTCACGCACCGCGAGCGCCGCGACCCGGGCCGCCGGGACCGCGTCACGCACCGCGAGCGCCGCCACCCGCGCGGCCGGCACCGCCGCCTCACGGGCGACCGGCGCCGCGTCCCGCACCAGGAGCTCCACGTCCAGGACAGCCGGCACGACCTCCCGGTCGACCGGTACGACGTCCCGGGCCAAGAGCCCCACCTCACGCACCCGGAGCACCACATCCCGCACGGGAAGCTCCACCTCACGCACCACGAAGCCCACGTCGCGCACCACGGGTGCCGCCTCACGGGCGACCGGCGCCGCGTCGCGCACCGCGAGCTCCACCACCCGGGCGACGGGTACGACGTCCCGGGCGAAGAGCCCTACTTCGCGGACCCGGAGCACCACATCCCGCACGGGAGGCTCCACCTCACGCACCACGAGACCCACGTCACGCACCACGAGTGCCGCGACCCGGGCCGCCGGGACCGCGTCACGCACCACGGGCACCGCCGCCTCACGGGCGACCGGCGCCACGTCGCGCACCAGGAGCTCTGCCACCCGGGCGGCAGGTACGACGTCCCGGGCCAAGAGCCCCACCTCACGCACCCGGAGCACCACATCCCGCACGGGAAGCTCCACCTCACGCACCACGAGACCCGCGTCACGCGCCGCGAGCGCCGTGACCAGGGCCGCCGGGACCGCGTCACGCACCGCGTCGCGCACCGCGAGCGCCGCCACCCGCGCGGCCGGCACCGCCGCCTCACGGGCGACCGGCGCCGCGTCCCGCACCAGGAGCTCTGCCACCCGGGCGGCAGGTACGACGTCCCGGGCCAAGAGCCCCACCTCACGCACCCGGAGCACCACATCCCGCACGGGAGGCTCCACCTCACGCACCACGAGACCCGCGTCACGGGCATCGGCGGCCACCTCGCGCACCGCGGGCACCGGCTCCCGGACCACCACGCCCACCTCACGGGCCACGAGCACCGGCTCGCGTACGGCCACCTCGCGTTCGCGGGCCACGAAACCCGCGTCACGGGCGGCCAAGCCCGCCTCGCGGACCACGAAACCGGCGTCACGGGCCACGAAGCCCGCGTCGCGACGGGCCACGGCGTCCACGTCACGGACTTCGGCGTCCACGTCCCGCACCGCGGGATCCGCCTCCCGGGCGAGGAGTTCCGCCCGCGGGAGATCGTCCAAGTAATCGCAGCGATGGGACCGACCAGGCCGCGCGTGACCACGGCCTGGTCGGCCCCGTCACTTTGCCCGCCGGAGATCTGAATGTTCGTGCCCCGCCTGCTGTCCGTGCCCGCGGAAACCCTCTGGAACGTCGTACCCGGTGCGATCAAGGTCGTGCCCGCCGCGGTCGTGAACGCCCTGCCGCGTTCGCGCGGGAAACGGGTCTGTCCCGGAGGGCTCCATGTCGATCTGCGCGCGATCGGCTCGCCGGGCGGCGAGTCGAGGGCCCGGCGGCTGGAGGACGCGCTGCTGAGACTGGAGGGGGTCGAGCGGGCGGAGGTCAACGGGGTCCTCGGCTCCGTCTTCGTGGGGGGTGACCCGGGCTCGATCGACCTGGAAAGGCTCTTGGAGATCGTCGAGGCGCTCGACGGCGAGGGCGGCGGGGACGACGACTACGACGACGACCTGACCGACGGCTACGACGGCGACGACGACCTGGACGAGGACACGGAGGACGAGGACACGGAGGACGGGGACACGGAGGACGGGGACACCGAAGCCGAAGACGACAAAGTCTCATCTCCGGAGCCGGGACTCCTCTCCTCCAAGCTGGCGGAGCACTACACCGCCAGGGTGGTGGAACGGCACACCCGTGCCGGCATCCGGCTCGGCGCGAGCCTGATCGGGGCGGGCATGGCGTTCGCCGGGCGGGCGGTGCACGCGCCGCCGATCTCCCCGATCGTTCCCGCCCTGCTGGGAGTGGCGGAGTCCACCCCGAGGGTCCGCCACGAGCTGGAACGCCGCATCGGCGGCCCGGCCACCGTCGCCCTGTTCGCGACGGCGAACATCGTCACCCAGACCCTGGCGCTGCGCCGGTTGGAGACGCTCGTCCAGTCGGTCACCGCCACCGACCGCTACCTGGAGGCGCGCGAGACACGACGGGCCTGGGAGGCGCACCAGCACGACCTGGCGTCGCGAAAGGGCTCCTACCGCCACACCCGCGCGGCGAGGAAACCGCGCCCCGCGCCCATGGCCCACAGCCCCGTGGAGCGGTTCGAGCGCATCGGGGTCCCGGCCGCGATGGGCGCCAGCGGGCTGACGTACCTGCTCAGCGGCAACCGGGATCGCACCGTCTCCATGCTCACCGCGACGACCCCCAAGGCCGCGAAGCTGGGCCGCGAGTCCTTCGCCTCCGCGATCGGGCGCGCCATGGCGAAGCGCGGGGCGGTCGTTCTCAACAACCGCGCCCTGCGCCACATGGACGGGATCGACAGCGTCATCCTCGACGCCGACACGCTCGGTACGGGTTCGTGGGAGATCGACCGCATCGTTCCCCTCGGCGAGCCGGACTCCGCGAACGGCGAGGGCCTCGACGGGCTGCGCGCGCGGCTCCTCACCCTGATCGACGCCGACGACCCCGGCGCGCGGCGGGAGGACGGCGGGTGGAAGGCGGAGCCCCTCGCGGGCCCGGCCGGGCTCGTCACGGAGGACGCCGAGGACTGGGAGTCCCGGGGGATCCGGGCCGTCCGCGTGACGAGGAGGGGCGTTCCGGCCGCGCTGGTCGGCATGGCGCCGCGGGTCGACCCGCTGGCCGACGCGATCGTCGCCGCGGCCAAGGACGCGTGCGCCGTGGCGCTCGCGGGGGGCGGCACGGAACTCGCCCTGCGGCTCGGCATCGACGAGATCGTGCCGGGCGGTTCCCGGCTGGCCCGGTCGGTCCGCGCGCTCCAGGCGGACGGCCACGGGGTCGCCGTGGTGTCGGCGCGCCGCATGGCCGCGCTGGCCCAGGCCGACCTGGGCATCGGCGTGCTGCGCGCCTCGGGCCGGGTGCCCTGGGACGCGGACGTGATCGCCGAGCTGGAGGAGGTCCACCTGCTCCTGAGCTGCCTGGGGCCGGCGAGGAAGACGAGCGAGCGGTGCGTGTGGCTCACCACCGCGGGAACCGCCGCCGGAGGCGTGCTGACGATCCTCGGGCCGGCGGGGACGTCGGAGCACAAGGCCCAGCTCGCGAGCAGCTGCACGTCGATGGCGACCCTCGTCGCGGGCGGGTGGGCCGGCTGGCACGCCGGGCGGGAGACCCCGCCGATCCGGGTCGACCGGACTCCCTGGCACGCGATGCCGACCAAGGAGGTCCTGACCCTGCTGGGTTCGTCGGCCGGCGGGATAAGCGAGGCCGAGGCCGCGCGGCGCAGGGCCTCGACGGGACAGGGGGCGCCGGAGGGACCCGCCTCGCTGCTCCGCGTGTCCGCCGAGGAACTGGCCAACCCGCTCACCCCCGTCCTGGCGGCCGGGGCGGGCCTGTCGGCCCTGGTCGGATCGGTCTCCGACTCGGTGATGATAGGCACGGTCGTGGTCGCCAACGCGCTCATCGGAGGGGGCCAGCGCTACAGCGCCGACCGGGCGCTGCACCGCCTCACCGAGGCGGTCGCGGTTCCCGTACGGCTGCGCCGCCCGCATCAGAAGGCGGGCGAGGCTCACCCCGATGGGCGGGCGAACGGCAGCGGGCCCCACGAGGAGAAGGCGAGCGGGACTCACACCGGTGAGCGGGCGAACGCGGCCGTCGACGAGAAGGCGGGCACCGGACCTCGCGGGAGGAAGGCGGGCGCCACCCACCCTCACGAGCAGGTGAACGCGACCATCGAGGACCTCGTACCCGGTGACGTGATCGAGCTGCGCGCGGGCGACACCGTGCCCGCCGACTGCCGCGTGCTCAAGGCCGTGGGCCTGGAGATCGACGAGGCGGCCCTGACCGGCGAGTCGCAGCTCGTCACCAAGTCGCCGGAGCCCGTCAACGCGCCCGCCATCGCCGACCGGACCTCGATGGTCTACCAGGGGACGACGGTGGCGGCCGGCAGCGGGCTGGCGGTGGTGGTCGCGGCGGGCGAGGCGACCGAGGCGTCCAGGACCGCCAGGCTCGCCTCGGAGCAGCCCCCGGTCTCGGGCGTGCGGCTGCGACTGCGGGAGCTGAGCCGGCGGGTCCTCCCGGTCGCGGTCGGGTCCGGCGTCGTCCTGCTCGCCGCCGACCTGCTGCGCGGCAGCTCGGCGCCGCAGGCGCTCGCGCCGGCGGTGAGCCTCGCCGTCGCCGCCGTGCCCGAGGGGCTGCCGTTCGTCGCCTCGGTCGCGGAGCTCGCCTCCGCGCGGCGGCTGTCGACCCGTAACACCCTGGTGCCCAACCCCTCCACGATCGAGGCCCTCGGCCGGGTCAACGTCCTGTGCTTCGACAAGACGGGGACCCTCACCGAGGGGCGCATCAGCCTGCGGTGCGTCTCGGACGTGCAGGACGAGCGCACCCTGGAGGACATGACGCCCGAACTGCGGCACATCGTGACCGCGGGGATGCGCGCGTGCCCCCGGCACGACGAGGGGCGCCCCGTCCCGCATCCCACCGACCGCGCCGTGCTGAAGGGGGCCGAGCGGCTGGGCGTGACCGAGAAGGGGACCGGAAGCTGGGAGCGGGTCGACGAGCTGCCCTTCGAGCCGGGACGCGGCTACCACGCCGTACTCGGCAAGGGCGACTCCGGCCCGCTGCTGAGCGTCAAGGGCGCCCCCGAGATCGTGGTCACTCGCTGCACGTCCATCCTCCGCGACGGCAAGGTGGTCCCGCTCGCGGACCACCTCGTGGCGGAGATCGAGAAGGAGCTCGACCAGCTCGCCCGGCAGGGCTACCGGGTGCTCGCGGTCGCGGAGCGCTCCGCCTCCGACCGCCGCGACCTCGACGAGTCCCGGATCCAGGACCTGTGCTTCCTCGGGTTCCTCGGCCTGGCCGACCCCGTGCGGCCCACGGCCGCGGAGAGCGTCGGCCGCCTCACGCGGGCGGGCGTACGCATCGTCATGATCACTGGCGACCACCCGAGCACGGCGGAGGCGATCGGCGCCGAGCTGAACGTTCTGGGCGGCGGGCGGATCATGACCGGGCCCGAGCTGGACGAGATGGACGACGACACCCTGGTGGAGGCGCTTCCGGACGTGACGGTCTTCGCCAGGACCACCCCCGCGCACAAGGCGCGGATCGTGAGCTGCCTGCGCCGGACCGGCAAGGTCGTCGCGGTCACCGGCGACGGCGCCAACGACGCCCCCGCGATCCGGGTCGCGGACGTGGGGATCGCCCTCGGGTCCCGCGCCACCCCGGCGGCACGGGCGGCGGCCGACATCGTCGTGACCGACGACCGCATCGAGACGATCGTCGACGCGATCATCGAGGGCAGGGCGATGTGGGGCTCGGTCCGCGACGCCCTCAGCATCCTGCTCGGCGGCAACATCGGGGAGATCGTCTTCGCGGTCGGATCCAGCCTGATCAGCGGCGGGAACGTGCTGAACGCCCGGCAGCTGCTGCTGGTCAACCTCCTCACCGACATGCTGCCCGCGATGGCGGTGGCCTCCCGGCCGCCTACGGCCACCAGCCCGGAGAAGCTGCTGGACGAGGGCCCCGAGGCCTCGCTGGGCGCCTCCCTGACCCGCGACATCTACCTGCGCGCCGCCACCACGGCGAGCGCGGCGGGCCTGGCCTGGGCGATCGGCCGGGTGACCGGTACGCGCGGGCGGGCGGACACGATGGGGCTGGTCGCGCTGGTGGCCTCGCAGCTGCTGCAGACCCTCGCCCTGGGCAGCCGGGATCGCCTGGTCGTGCTGGCCTCGCTCCTGTCCCTCGCCGTCCTGGGCATGGCGGTCTCGGTCCCGGGGGTCTGCCGGTTCTTCGGCTGCCACTTCCTGGGGCCCGTGGGGTGGACGGTCGCCCTGGGAAGCGCCGCGACCACGACGGCCGCCGGGGTGGCCTTCCAGGCGGCGACGCGGGGAGAGGCACAGGGGGAAACGCGGGAGGAGACGAAGGAGGAGGCGCGGGAGATCCAGGAGGAGACGCAGGAGGAGGCGTAGGGGACGACGCGGGAGGCCCGGCGTAAGAGGCGGAACCGGGGAGACGCGAGAGGCGACGCGGGGGCGGCACGGGGATCACGCTGGGGATGTCACCGAACGTTCACCGAACAGCAACCTCGTTAATGGTGACTTACACTCTCTTGATGTGAATTATCACCTTAAGTACTCCTTCTCCCTGTGAGGTTGATATGTCCGGATTCATCTCCACCGTGCTCGCCAAGGCGGTCGTCATGCTGATCGAGGCCCTGCTCACCCGCGTCATCCAGTCGCTCGTCGTCTCGCTGGCCAGGACCGGCAACCTCCAGCTCGCCTGACCCCGCCGCGCGGCGGAAGCCCTCGGACCCTTTCCCGGCGGGCCTTCGAGGGGGCCGGACCGAGCCGATCATCACCGGCCGTCACGCCCCCGGGCCCCCTTCCGGCAGGCGTTCGAGGTGACGGGCCCGCTTCTCGGCGGGCCATCAAGGTGACAGGCCCGCTTCTCAGCGGGCCTTCGAGGTGATGAGCCGGGCGACCTTGAGGTGTTCGGCGGAACGCAGCACCCGCTCGGCCTCGGCCGGGTCGGCGACCGGCGCCCTGTCCAGCAGGCCGCGGGCCGCCTTCAGCTTCAGCAACCGCCGGACCGACTGGTCGAGCCGCGTTTTGGAGATCTTCCCGGACGCCACGGCCGCCAGCAGCGCCCGGTGGGCCTCGCGGTAGTCCGGCGGCATGAGCAGCAGGTCCACCCCGGCCTGGATCGCCCGCACCGCGACCTCCCCGTCCCCGTACTTCTTGCGCACCCCCGCCATGTCCAGCGCGTCGGTCGAGACGACCCCGTCGAAGCCGAGCTTCTCGCGGAGCAGACCGGTCAGGATCGGCTTGGAGAGGGTGGCGGGGTCACCCGACGGATCGAGCTTCGGCATCACGACGTGCGCGCTCATGATCGCGTCGACGTCCTTGCCGATGGCGGCGGCGAACGGCGGGGCGTCCAGCCTGTCCCACTGGGACCGGGAGTGCTTGATCACCGGCAGGCCGGTGTGGCTGTCGACGCCGGTGTCGCCGTGGCCGGGGAAGTGCTTGGCCGTGGCCCCGATCCCCGCGTCGTGGAAGCCCTGGACGGCGGCGGCGACCATCGGCGCGACCTTCTTCGGGTCCGAGCCGTACGCCCGCGGGCCGATCACCGGGTTGCGCGGGTTGACGTTGACGTCGGCGACGGGCGCGAAGTCGAGGTTGACGCCCAGGACGCGCAGCTCGGTGCCCGTCACCTCGGCCGCCCGGCGGGCCAGCGAGAGGTCACCGGTCGCGCCGATCACCGACGCCCCCGGCAGGGGCGTGACCAGCGGGGCGAGGCGGGAGACCTTGCCGTTCTCCTGGTCGGTGCCGATCAGCAGCGGGATCTCGGGGGACGCCTCCTGCAGCCCGTTGGTGAGCGCCACGACCTGCCGGACGTTCTTGATGTTGCCCGCCCAGGGAAAGAGGATCACCCCGCCGGGGCGGTAGCGGGCGACCATCTTCGCCGGGCTGTCCACCCCGAACCGCGCCTGGTTCTCCCCCGACGCCGTGTCGGCCGACGGGCCGTACAGCACGGGCATGAACAGCTGGCCGACCTTCTCCTCCACGCTCATCGAGGCGAGGATGCCCTCCACCCCCGCGGCCTCCATCGTCTCCGAGGCCGCGACGGGAACGGACTCCTCGGGGGCGGGGGTCGCGGCCTCGGTCCCGGCAGGTGCCGCGTCGGCGCTCGCGGAGCTTCCGCCCGCCCGCGTCGCGCCGGACCCGGGCGGAGCCGCCCCGCCCGCCTCCGCGCATCCGGCCACCATCGTCGCGATCATCGCGATACCCGTCACACGTCTCCACCGAAGCATGCCGCTTACGCTATCCGTGCCCGCGCCCCGGTGCCCGCGCATCCACCCGGTCACCACAGGTCCCACCCCTTTCACCGACCGGCGCGTGCCGGCGCGTACGGGAGGTCCGCCCACGTCACAGGGCCAGACCGGCCAGGCCGGGCAGCTGCGAGCGCGCCTCGGCGCGCGCGTCCTCCGGGGAGGCCGCGGCCCGCGCGGCCTCGGCGGCGAGCCCGCACTGCCGCCGCGTGTGGCGCGACAGCGCGGCCCGTACGGCGGGCAGCGCCGGGGCCGACATGGACAGCGAGGTGACCCCGAGCCCGACGAGCACGCAGGCGAGGGCCGGGTCGGCCGCGGCCTCACCGCAGACCCCGCACGGCCTCCCGCGCTTGGCGGCGCCCACCGCGGCGAGGGCGACCAGGTCGAGCAGGGCGGGCTGCCAGGCGTCCTGGAGCCCGGTCAGCGCGCCCAGCTGCCGGTCGGCGGCGAGGGCGTACTGGGCCAGGTCGTTGGTGCCGATGGAGAGGAAAGCCGCCCGGACGGCGATGTCGGAGGCGCGCAGGGCCGCCGACGGTATCTCGACCATCACCCCCGCCGACGGCAGCCCCGCCGCGTCGCAGGCGTCGGCGAACCAGGCGGCCTCCTCGGCGGTCGCCACCATCGGCGCCATCACCTGGAGTCTCGCCGTCGAGCGCCCCGCCGCCGCGGCCAGCGCGGCGAGCTGGGTTCCCATGATCTCCGGATGCGTCCTGAACAGCCGCACCCCCCGCTCCCCCAGCGCGGGGTTGGGCTCGTGCGCGCCCGGCGGCAGGAAGGCGAGGGGCTTGTCGGCCCCCGCGTCGAGGGTCCGCACGACCACCCTGCCGCCCGGGAAGGCGTCCAGCACCTCCAGGTAGGCGGCCTCCTGCTCCGCCGCGGAGGGCGCCTCGGCCCGGTCGAGGAAGAGGAACTCGGTCCGGTAGAGGCCGATCCCCTCGGCCCCGTGCTCCAGCGCGGCGGCCACGTCGCGCGGCCCGCCGATGTTGGCGAGCAGCGGCACGGCGTGCCCGTCGGCGGTCGCCCCCGGCCCCGTGGCGGAGGCCAGCACGGCCTCCCGCGCGGCGGCGGCGTCGCGCGCCCCGAGGATCTCGTCGTCGGAGGGCGCGGGCCGTACGAGACCGGAGGTCCCGTCGACCAGCACCGGCGTCCCCGGCTCGATCGAGGTCGCCCCCGGGCAGGCCACCACGGCCGGAACCCCCATGGCGCGGGCGAGGATCGCGGTGTGGCTGGTCGGGCCGCCCTGCTCGGTGACGAAGGCCGCCACCGCGTCCGGGGACAGCAGCGCCGTGTCAGCGGGCGCCAGGTCACGGGCGACGAGGACGTACGGCCGCCCGATGTCCCCGGGCACCCCGGGCGTACCGGACACGGCCCGGCCCTCGATCACCGCGATGGCGCGGTCCCTGACGTCGTCCAGGTCGGCGACGCGTTCACCGAGGTATCCCCCGGCGGCGGCGAGCAGGTCGCGGTAGTGGCCGAACGCCTCGTAGACCGCGCGGGCCGCGGCGGTGCCCGCCTCGACCAGCGTGGCCACCCCGTCCGCCAGGCCGGGGTCGCGGGCCATCATGGCCTGCGCCTCCAGGATCTCCCTCGCCTCGCCACCGGCGCGGGCCCCCCGCTCCTCCAGGTCGGCGGCGACCCGCTCCAGCGCCCGCCCGGCCAGGGCGAGCTCCGCGGGCGCGTCCCCGCCGTGCCGGGAGCCCGGGGCCGGGACGGTCGCCTCGTACGCGAGCACGTAGGCGGGACCGACGCCGACCCCGGGGCTCACCCCCACCCCGGTGAGGGTGCTCACGGCGCCGACGCGATGCCGGCCAGCTGGTCGAGAAGCTCGTCGGCTCCCTCGCCCTCCGCCCTGATCACCACCGTGTCGCCCTCCCTGACGTCGAGCGAGAGGACGGCCAGGATGCTCTTGGCGTTCACCGGCTGGCCGCCCACCTTGGCGATGGTGACGTCCAGGGACGCCTTGGCCGCCGTCTGGACGAACGTCGCGGCGGGCCTGGCGTGCAGGCCGACCTCTGACTTGACGGTGACTTGGCGCTCGGCCACGTGTTCCTCCCGGAGGTCCGCCCGCGGTCTAGACCGCGGGATCATTGATGCTCGGCGTTGATGCTCGACAGGGGCCAGTCGACCCCCGTCAGGTCCGCGACCACGAGGTCGGCCGCGGTCAGCTCAGTGCCCGGGTGCGTGGTCGCTATTCCCACGCACGCCATGCCCGCCGCCTTGGCCGCCGCGATCCCGGCGATCGAGTCCTCGAACGCCACACAGTGTGCCGGATCGACCGACAGGCGTGCGGCGGCGAGGAGGAACCCCTCGGGGTCGGGCTTGCCCACGGTCACGTCGTGGGCCGACACGACCGTCTCCAGCAGGTCGCGGATCCCGACCTGCGCCAGCCGCTCCTCCGCCCAGTCGCGGCCCGCAGAGGTGACGACCGCGATCGGCGAACCGTACGCCGCGACCCTGCGGACCAGCTCGGCCGCGCCGGGCACCGGCACGATGTCGGGCAGGTCGGGGTGGTTCTGGAAGGAGAACGCCTCCTCGATCAGGTCGTCGATCCGCCTGCCGGGGAAGAGGTGGGCGCGCTCCGTCAGGACGTCGCGCCCGCGCCGCCCCATGAACCCGCGCAGCACGACCTCGTCGTGGACCACCCCGTGGCTGTCGAGCAGCATCGCCCACACGGCCATGCTCCGCCGCTCGCTGTTGATCAGCGTCCCGTCGAGATCGAAGAGCGCCGCCTTGACCGTCTTCCCCACTCCTGCGTCCTCACTTCCGGCCTCGCGGCCGGTGTTTCATGGTCGGTGCCTCGGTTCTCGCGAGAATCTGGGCGGATCGCTCCAACCGAAGAGCTCACCACGAGCGCCTCGGCTCACGCGAAACCCCGGGCGGATCGCTCCACTCGAAGAGCTCGTCGCCGGCGCCGACGGCCCCGGTGGCGAGGCCGGTGACGGAGTTCGCGGCGGCGTCCAGCGCCACGACCGGGCAGATCGGGTAGCGCCCGCCCGCCTCGATCCCGGCCGGGTCCCACGCCACCACCGGCTGCCCGGCGCTCACCCGGTCGCCCTCGGCGGCGAGCGGCTCGAAGCCCTCCCCCCTGAGCTCGACCGTGTCGATGCCCAGGTGGACGAGAACCCCCCGGCCGTCGTCGCCGACGACCACGAACGCGTGCGGGTGCAGCTTGACGATGGTGCCCGCGATGGGGGAGAGCACCCGTCCGGGCGTCCTGTCCGGCTCGATCGCCATGCCGGGCCCGACCAGCCCCTCGGAGAAGACAGGGTCGGGCACCGAGCCGAGCCTCACGGCCACCCCCGCGACCGGTGCCAGAACTGTGGTCACCGCACCCCCCTCGGCATGCCGCCGCCCGCGAGGACGGCCCATCCGCGCCCCGGCCGCCCACGCGTGCCGTCCGACGCGCCCCGCCCGCGAGAACGTCCCTGTCAGCCCTCCGGCTCCTGTCAGCCCTGATCAGCCGCTGCCCGGCCCCGCCCTCAGCCGATGATGTCCTCGATGTCGCTGGCGATCGTGTCGGCCTCGGGACCCACCACGACCTGGACGACGTTGCCCGCCGCCATCACACCGTGCGCGCCGGCCGCCCGCAGGGCCACCTGGTCGACCTTGGAGGCGTCGCGCACCTCGGTGCGGAGCCGGGTGATGCACGGTTCGATCTCGATGATGTTGTCCGCACCACCGAGTCCAGCGATGATCGCGTCGGCGTCGGCCGCCATGTCGCCCTCCAGATGTGATCACCCTGTCCCCAAGGCTATGACCAGGCTAAAGGACAGGCCGCGATCAGTCGGTCTGCGTCACCTTGTTGAGACCGCGGGGGGCGTCGGGGTCGATCCCCAGCCTGCGCGCGAGCGCCTCGGTGAGCAGCTGACCGGGGACGATGAGGCCCAGCGGGGCGACCCACTCGGGCAGGTCCGGGCCGTTCAGCGCCGCGGTGGACACCGAGGAGAGCGCGGTGCCGCCGCCGACCGTGTAGGCCGAGGCACCCGCGCCGGTCACCCGCTCGGCGAGCGCCACGGTGCCGGCCAGGGTCGGGCCCTCGCCCGCCGCGACCAGGATGGCCGGGGTGTCCTCGTCGACCACGGCGATCGGGCCGTGCAGCAGGTCGGCGTACGACAGGCCCATGGCGTGCAGGTAGCACGCCTCCTTGAGCTTGAGCGCCAGCTCCAGCGCGGTGGAGAACGCGAGCCCGCGGCCGGAGACCACGACGCCCGGCTTGTCGGCCAGGCCCTCGACGATCGCCTCCAGGTCACCCGGGTCGCCGACCAGCTTCTCGACCGCGTCCGGCACCCGCTGCAGGTCGGCCGCGTCGACGTCCGCGCCGAGGCCGAGGGCGAGCACCGCGAGCGCGGCGAGCTGGGTGGTGTACGTCTTGGTGGCCGGGACGGCCTTCTCCTCGCCCGCGACCGTGCACAGGGCGAGGTCCGCGGCCTGGGCCAGCGGGCTCTGCTCGCCGCCGTTGGTGATGGCCACGGTCCTGGCCCCGCAGTCCTTCGCCCAGGCGAGGGTCTCGACGATCTCCTCGGTCCTGCCCGACTGGGAGAGGGCGACGGCCAGCACGCCGTCGAGGTCCAGCCTGCGCCGGTAGGTCGTGGCGATCGAGGGGGCGGCGAGGGTGGAGAGCCTGCCCGTGTGGGCCTCGGCCAGGTAGCGACCGTAGACTGCGGCGTTGTCGGAGGTGCCACGGGCGACGAACAGCAGCTGGCGGGTCTCCCCCGCGAGCCGCTCCACCTCCCCGACCCTGGGGAGGAGGGCGTCGAGCGTGGCTCGCAGCGCGGCGGGCTGCTCGGCGATCTCGCTGCGCATCTTGGTCGTCATCTCGCGCTCATCCTTCGGTTCGGACGGACGAGACCGGGCCGTTATCGATCCGTCTCCGGTCCGTACGTTGACACCCTTTTCCGGCCTGTGGTCTAGTCCGGACTAGACCAGTACGAACCATAACTCATGCGACATCTCAGATCGAGGGGGGAGGATCCTGTGGCCCAGATCGATCCGGACAGCCCGGTGCCCAAGTACTTCCAGCTCCGGGAGATCCTGCTCGATCTCATCGAGAACAACGAGCTCGCGATCGGCACGGCGATCCCGTCCGAACGCGAGCTCTGCCAGCGCTTCGGCCTCTCCCGCATGACCGTACGGCAGGCCGTGGACCACCTGGTCTCCGAGGGCAGGCTCCAGCGGGTGGCGGGCAAGGGCACCTTCGTGGCCCGCCCCAAGATCGAGATGTCCCTGCGGCTCACCTCCTTCAGCGACGAGATGCGCGCCAGGGGCATGGAACCCGGCTCCCGCGACCTGGACCGGCGGGTGGTCAGGGCGAGCGCGCACCTGGCCAGGGAGCTCGGCATCCAGCCGGGTGACGAGGTTCACTTCATCGAGCGGCTGCGGACCGCGGCCGACGAGCCCATGTGCATCGAGCGGGCCCACATCCCCGTCTCCCTCGCGCCCGACCTCGACACCCACGACCTGACGGGCCGCTCCCTCTACGCCCTCCTGGAGACCCGCTACGGCCTGGTGCTCGACGCCGGCGAGCTCACCATCGACGGCGGCATCGCCGACCCCGGGGACGCCGACCTGCTGAAGTTATCGCGCGGCGGGGCCGTGCTGCTGCTCCAGCGGCGCTCCTTCGCGGGAGGCGTCTGCGCCGAACTCGGGGTGTCCACCTATCGCGCCGACCGCTACCAGCTCCGTACGATCCTGGAGATACCGGCCCGCCGCACCTGACCCGACGCCCGCCCACCCGACCACGTCCCACCTGCCACACCCGTTTCGATCACCTCCATCGCGTCCACCCGTCCCGGACCGCCTCCGGACCACGCCCACCCGTCCCGATCACCTCCACCACGCCCACCCGTCCCGGACCGCCTCCGGACCACGCCCACCCGTTTCGATCACCTCCACCCGTCCCGGACCACCTCCGGACCACGCCTACCCGTCCCGATCATCTCCACCACGTCCACCCGTTCCGGTCACCTTCGGACCAGGTCCACCCGCCGCACCCGTTCCTGCCGCTTTTCGGCCGCCTTACGACCCCGCACCGCCGCCGTCACACCCCGCCCTGTCCCGCGCGACCGCCCCCTTCGCCGCCCTCCTCCCTTCCAGCCCTTGGAGGAAAGCCCGATGAGCCCTCTCCCGGCGGACGCGGGCCCGCCCGCCACCCGCCCCGGGTCCGCCGTGATGAGCGTGCTCCAGCGCCTGGGACGTTCCCTGATGCTGCCGATCGCGGTCCTGCCGACCGCGGGCCTGCTGCTCAGGCTCGGGCAGGACGACCTCCTCGGCCGGACCGACAGCGCCCTGCTCGACGACGTGGCCCGCGTCGTCGGCACCGCGGGCGGCGCCCTGTTCGACAACCTGCCCATCCTGTTCGCGATCGGCGTCGCCATCGGGTTCGCCCGCAAGGCCGACGGCTCCACCGCGCTGGCCGCCCTCGTCGGCTATCTGGTCTTCCACGCCGTCAGCATGAACATGTTCTTCATCCTCTTCGACGCCGACCTGAGGGAGTCCATCACCACGGAGGTGTTCGACAGGGCCGATCCCGGCGTCCCCGACGCGGTCCTGAACCTCGGCGCGCAGAACCCGACCCGGGTGCTCGGCGGCATCGTCATGGGCCTGGTCTCGGCGCTGCTCTGGCAGCGCTACCACCGCACCAAGCTGCCGACCTGGCTCGCCTTCTTCGGCGGGCGCCGCCTCGTGCCGATCCTCACCGCCTTCGCCGGGCTGGTGATCGGCGTGCTCCTCGGCTTCGTCTGGCCGGTGCTGGGCGGCTGGGTCCGCGCCTCGGGGACCTGGCTCGCCTCCAACAGCGAGCTCGGCGCCGGGATCTACGGCATGATCAACCGCGCCCTGCTCCCGCTCGGCATGCACCACATCGTCAACAACGTGATCTGGACCCAGGTCCCCGAGTGCGTGGTCGACGGCAAGAAGCTCGCCGGAGACCTGATCTGCTTCAACAACGGCGCCGTCGGCTACGGCGGCTTCGAGGCGGGTTTCTACCCGGTCCTCATGTTCGGCCTGCCCGCCGCCGCGATCGCCATCTGGCGGGCCGCGCCACCGCACCGCCGTACCGCGGTCGGCTCGATCATGATCTCGGCGGCGCTCACCGCGTTCCTCACCGGGATCACCGAGCCGATCGAGTTCGCCTTCATCTTCGTGGCGCCGGTCCTGTTCGTGATCCACATCCTGCTGACCGGCGTCTCCATGGCCCTCGCCTCCGCGCTGGACGTCAAGCTCGCCTTCAGCTTCTCCTCCGGGCTGATCGACCTCGGCCTGTACGGCACCGCGCCCAACGCCCGGGGAGTGCCGATCATCATCGTGATGGGGCTGGTCTACGCGGTGATCTACTACACCGTGTTCAGCTTCCTGATCAGGAAACTGAACATCATGACCCCCGGCCGCGAACCCGAACCCGACGTGGACTCCGGCGAACCCTCATCCCCGGCGCAGAGCAGGGACGTCGACTCCCGCGAACCCTCACCCCCGGCGCAGGAGAGGGACGTCGACCCCGGCGAGCCCTCGACCTCCGCGCGGGGCGAGCGGGTCGGCCCCGGCGACCCCTCGCCCCCGGCGCAGGGCAGGGCGGACACCGGCCCTCCCACCGCCTGAGAACGCCTTTCTCCGTCTAGAGGTGCGCCACCCTCCCCCTCCCCTGAGCCGGTCTCAGCCTGAACAGGTCCCCGCCTGAGCGGCGCACCGTCCCTACCTGGATCACCTCCACACCTGGGTCACCTCCGCCCGAAAGACGTACCGCTCTCCACCTCGGTGAGACGTCCAAGAAGGTGCGCCGAGTGGTTTCGGCCGTCCGCCGGAGATCACGGCTCTGGCCACAACCCGCTTCCTCACGAGGGCCGACCGCTCCAACCCAGGGTGACCTTCTCCGCCCAACAGGGCGAAGCGCCCGGGATTCACCGGAAGTTGGCGAGCGGCGTATCTGGGCGGCGGGCCGGAAACTCCCTGATGTGTCAGTTCCTCCGCCCCCGCCGAGCACACGGAGTTCCCATGTCGCCCCCACGACGTCCGGCATCGCTCCCCAGGATCGCGCCCTCCCCCACCGCCGAGCCGCCCTACGACGACGACCGCCCCGCCGGTGACGCCCCGGCCATGCCGCCGTACGTGCAGGGCACCCTCGCCCTCGCCCTCGATCCCGGAGCGCCGGGCCCGCCGGCCGGGAAGCCGCCGGTCTGGGGCCCGCCCGGCGCGGTTCCCGACGAGCGGCGGCTGCGGGCCCTCGCGCAGGCCGTCGCCGAGACCCTGTCCGGCAGGCGCCCTCCGGCGAGCGTCTCCTGCCACATGACCGGCAGGGCCCACGCCGAGCTGGTGCGGAGCGGGAAGGTCATCACCAGCGTGCGCCCGCCCCGGGTGGGCCGGGCCCACGTCTCCCAGCCGGAGGACGGGGTGGTGGAGATGTGCGCCGTGGTCGACTGCGGCGACCGCTCGCGCGTCCTGGCGCTGAGGCTGGAACGCAGAGGCGTGCGCTGGCTGTGCACCGAGTTCGAGACGACCCCCGACCCGCGTCCCGTACGGGGAGGCGTGCGTGACACACCGACCGGCCACCGGCCCACCCCGGCCCGGGAGGCGGCGAGACCCCCGGCCCCCTGAAAGCCTTTGAACCACGGCCGGACAACCATGGCCGGACATGCCGGAGGGCCCGCACCACGAGTGGTGCGGGCCCTCCTGGTGGCGGTCAGACCTCGACGTGCTTGGGGTCGCCGTGGCAGCGCTTGTACTTCTTCCCGGAGCCGCAGGGGCACGGGGCGTTGCGCTCGACGTTGCCGTACGCGTCACGCTCGGCCTTGGTGCTGATCCGGGTGTGCTCCACCTCGCCGCTCTCGCCCGGAGCCGTGTACTCCAGCTCGGTGGGACGCTGCGGGCCGCGCAGGCCGCGAGCGATGATCGAGCGGGTCTCCGCGATCGCGGCGTCCTCGGAGTGGTCGTGCTCCTCGACGATCGGGTTGCTCTGCACCTCGACCTCGAGGTTGAACAGGTAGCCGACCGACTCCTCCTTGATGCCCTCCAGCATCTGGGAGAACATCTCGAAGCCCTCGCGCTGGTACTCGATCAGCGGGTCGCGCTGGGCCATCGCGCGCAGGCCGATGCCCTCCTGGAGATAGTCCATCTCGTAGAGGTGCTCGCGCCACTTGCGGTCGAGGACCGAGAGGATGACGCGGCGCTCCAGCACCCGCATGCCCTCCGGGTCCATGGCCTGGGCGTTGATCTCCTCCTCGCGACGGTCGTAGGCGGCCATCGCGTCGGCCTTGATCTTCTCGTCGAGGAACTGGGCGGTCAGCTCCTCGCGACCCCCGGCCTCCTCGATGAGCTGCTCGGCGGTGATGCTGATGGGGTACAGCTGGCCGAGCGCCTTCCACAGCTTGTCGAGGTCCCACTCCTCGGCGAAGCCCTCGGCGGTGGCGCCCGCGATGTACTCGTCGATCACGTCGTTGACGAAGCCGCGGATCTGCTCGTGCAGGTCCGCGCCCTCCAGCACCCGGTGGCGCTCGGCGTAGATCACCTTGCGCTGCCGGTTCATGACCTCGTCGTACTTCAGAACGTTCTTGCGGATCTCGAAGTTCTGCTGCTCGACCTGGTGCTGGGCGGAGGCGATCGCCTTGGAGACGATGCCCGACTCGATCGGGACGTCGTCGGGGATGTTGAGGCGCGTCATGATCATCTCGACCCTGGCCGAGTTGAACAGGCGCATGAGGTCGTCCTCTAGCGAGAGGTAGAAGCGCGACTCGCCCGGGTCGCCCTGACGGCCGGAACGGCCGCGGAGCTGGTTGTCGATGCGGCGCGACTCGTGCCGCTCGGTGCCCAGGACGTAGAGGCCGCCGAGCTCGGTGACCTCGTCGTGCTCGGCCTGCACGGCCGCCCTGGCCTTCTCCAGCGCCTCGCCCCAGGCCTTGTCGTACTCCTCCGGGGTCTCGACCGGGTCGAGGCCGCGGCTGCGCAGCTCCAGGTCGGCGCGGAAGTCGGGGTTGCCGCCGAGCATGATGTCGGTGCCTCGACCGGCCATGTTGGTGGCCACGGTGACGGCGTGCTTGCGGCCCGCCTCGGCGATGATCGCCGCCTCACGGGCGTGGTTCTTGGCGTTGAGGACCTCGTGCTTGACGCCCTTGCGCTTGAGCTCCTTGGCGAGGCGCTCGGACTTGGCGACGCTCGTGGTGCCGACCAGGACCGGCTGCCCCCGCTCGTAGCGCTCCTTGATGTCCTCGACGCTCGCCATGAACTTGGCGTCCTCGGTCTTGTAGACCACGTCGGCCTGGTCCTTGCGGATCATCGGCCGGTTCGTCGGGATCGGGACGACGCCGAGCTTGTAGGTCTGGTGGAACTCGTTGGCCTCGGTCGCCGCGGTGCCGGTCATGCCGGAGAGCGTCTCGTAGAGGCGGAAGTAGTTCTGCAGCGTGATCGTGGCGAGCGTCTGGTTCTCGTCCTTGATCTTGACGCTTTCCTTCGCCTCGATGGCCTGGTGCATGCCCTCGTTGTAGCGGCGGCCGTGCAGGACGCGACCGGTGAACTCGTCGACGATCAGGACCTCGCCCTCGACGACGATGTAGTCCTTGTCCTTCTTGTAGAGCTCCTTGGCCTTCAGCGCGTTGTTGAGGAAGCCGACCAGGTGGGTGTGCTCGGGCTTGTAGAGGTTCTCGATCCCGAGCCAGTCCTCGACCTTCTCCACGCCGGACTCGAAGATGCCGACCGTGCGCTTCTTCTCGTCGACGGCGTAGTCGCCGGTGTTCTCCTCGCCGTCCTTGCCCTCGGTGCCCCTGCGGAGCCGGGGGACGATCTTGGCGAACTCGGCGTACCACTTGCCGGACTGCTCGCCGGGGCCGGAGATGATCAGCGGCGTCCTGGCCTCGTCGATGAGGATCGAGTCGACCTCGTCGACGACGGCGAAGTGGTGGCCGCGCTGGACGCACTCCTCCAGCGACCACGCCATGTTGTCGCGCAGGTAGTCGAAGCCGAACTCGTTGTTCGTGCCGTACGTGATGTCGGCGTTGTACTGCTTGCGGCGCTCGTCGGACGGCATGTTGGCCAGGATCACGCCGACCTCGAGACCGAGGAAGCGGTGGATCCGGCCCATCTCGTCGCCGTCACGCTTGGCCAGGTAGTCGTTGACCGTGATGACGTGGACGCCCTTGCCGGAGATGGCGTTGAGGTAGGTGGGCAGCGTGCAGGTGAGGGTCTTGCCCTCACCCGTGCGCATCTCCGAGATGTTGCCCATGTGCAGGTTGGCCCCGCCCATGATCTGCACGTCGAAGTGGCGCTTGCCCAGCACCCGCCGGGACGCCTCACGGACGGTGGCGAAGGCCTCGGGAAGCAGGTCGTCGAGGGACTCGCCCTCGGCGTAGCGCTGCTTGTAGTCGTCGGTGAGCGCGCGAAGCTCGGCGTCGGTCAGGCTCGTGAAGTCGTCTTCAATGGAGTTGACCTGGTCGGCGATCCGCTTGAGCTTGCGCAGAAGCTTGCCTTCGCCGGCGCGAAGAATTCTATCGAGAAAGGCTGGCACTTTAGGTAAAGCTCCTCGCAGGTCTTCCGCGGCCGGACCGGCCCGGCTGAGGACGAGACATGGTTCTCCGCTGCCATCGTAGGCGGTTCCGCCACCAGACACAGCCACCCTGAAAGACGCTCTTGTGGCCCATGGAGTTCCTTGCCCGCTTCTTTGAGAGAGTACGACCAGCTTCAAAGGGTATGTCGCCCTTTGGCACGCCCGCGATGGATCCCCCGCGCGGGCGCGTCGCCGTGCCTGGGAGGAGAAGCCGTGATGGCGGATGGCGGTACCCACGAGGGCCAGGGGGGCGACGGCGGTCCCGCCGTCCACCCGAGCTCCGGCGGTCACGGGGGCAGGGCGTCGTCCTGGCTCGCGGTGACCGTGATCCTGCTGGGCTTCACCATCGCGGGAGTCGCCCTTTGCCTCGGCCCGAACTGGCCCCTCCTATGGATGGGCACGGCGGTCTGCGTCATGGGCGGCATCCTCACGCTGGTCTTCCGCGTCTTCCAGGACATCGTCGTCGAGGCCCCCCGCGCGATGGGCGACGGAGGCGGCCGGGGCATCCTGGGCTGACTTCGACCCTGGCTTCACCAGCGGATCTTCTTCGCGGCCGGGCGCAGGGCGTTCGACCGGGGCATCCTGGGCTGACTTCGACCCTGGCTTCACCCCTGGCCCTGGCCTCACCCCTGGCTCGGCGCTCGGCGTGACTTGCCCTGATTCACCCCGGCCACGGATACCCTGACACCGGCGTAGCCTTTTCGTCGGTGTCAGGCGCTAGCCTCGGTCCACGACGTGTTGTCTCCCCCTGGGGCGGTCATGGAACTTTCATCCGACGAGGCCCGCCGTGTCATCCTGCGCGCCCAGGGTTTCCTGGGCGCCGAGGCGCGGCGAGGCGGCGCCCCCGCGACCCTGCGCCGCCTCGGAGCCGTCCAGCTGGACACGATCTCCGTGCTGGCCCGCTCCCACGAGCTGGTCGCGTACGCCCGGCTCGGCGCCGTCGGCAGGCAGGAGGTCGAGCGCGCCTACTGGGACGAGCCCGCGCGGGCCTTCGAATACTGGTGTCACGCCGCCTGCATCCTCCCGATCGGCGACTGGGCGCTGTACGCCTTCAGGCGGAGATACTTCCGCGACAGGAAGTTCCGCTGGCACGAGGTGCCCGACAGCGTCGGCAAGGTGCTGAACCTGGTCCGCGAGAGCGGCCCGGTCACCACCGCCGACATCGGCGGCGCCAAGAAGGGCGGCCCCTGGTGGGACTGGTCCGACTCCAAGATCGCCATCGAGTGGCTGCTCGACACCGGCGAGGTCGTCTGCACGCGCAGGGTGGGCTGGCGACGCGTCTACGACCTGGCCGAGCGCGCGGTCCCTGCGGACCTGCTGGCCGAGGACCTGACCGACGCCGAGTGCGTCACCCGCCTCGCCGGGATGGCCGGGGTCGCGCTCGGCGTGGCCACCCGAGCCGACCTCGTCGACTTCCTGCGCCTGAAGGCGCCCGAGGCGCGGCTGCTCGACGCGCACCTGCTCGACGGTTCCACCGGGCTGGTGCCCGTCCGTGTCGCCGGGTGGCCCGAGCGGGCCGCCGACGCCTGGGCCGACCCGGCCGCGCTGGAGACCGAGCCCAGGGGCCGTCACCGCACGACCCCGCTCTCCCCGTTCGACTCCCTCGTCTGGGACCGCGCCCGCACCGCCCGCGTGTTCGGCTTCAACCACCGTCTTGAGGCGTACGTGCCCAAGGAGAAGCGCGTCCACGGTTACTTCACGATGCCGGTGCTGGCCGGGGGCAGACTGATCGGGCGGATCGACCCGGCCCGCGAGGGGGCGACGCTGGTGGCCCGACAGGTGAGCCTCGAACCCGACGTCACACCGGGCAAGGGGGCCGCCTCACTGGCCGACGCCCTCTGGGAGGCCGCGAGCTGGGTCGGCTGCGAGGCCGTCCGGGTCGAGCGCGTCGATCCCCTGCTGTCCGGCCCTCTCCAGGACGCCCTGAACAGGGACGCCCCCTGAGACCTGGGAGTGGGAATCCGCTGGGCGCCTGCCGGGGGTTTCTGAAAGGGAAGCTCCCTGAGCGGAGAAAAGGGGAAAGGGAAAGGGAAAGGGGAAAACCTGCCGGACGCCCGGACCGGGCCGCCCGCCCCTGATTCGGAACACCCCGTCGGACGCCGCATCGCGCCGCCGCGTCGGGTGAGCGTGCCGGGGGTGATGGACATCGCGTTCCGGAACCCGCGCCGGGAATTCGGGGCGGAAGGCCGCGCAAGAAGGTCGTGCGGAAGACCGCGCCAGAAGATCGCGCGGAAGGCCGCACCCGGGGGCCCCGGGCCGGAGTGCGGTGACCGTCGGACGGTCACCGCACCGGCGCGTGTCAGGTGATCTCGAGCATCCGCTCGCGGACCGCGTAGACCACCGCCTCCATCCTGGAGTGCAGCTGAAGCTTGTCCAGGATGTTTCTGACGTGGTTCTTCACGGTGTTCTCGGAGATGAACAGCTGCTTGGCGATCTCGCGGTTGTTCATTCCCTTCGCGACGAGGCGGAGCACCTCCATCTCCCGTTCGGTCAGGCGTGGAACGGGGAGTTGCGGGGGCCGCTCGGCCTCCTTACGGCTCATGTTGGCGAACTCGCTGATCAGCTTGGCGGCCATCGCCGGGTTGATCAGCGACTGTCCTTCGTGGACACCGCGTACGGCCTCCGGGACCTCGTCGAGCTGGACGTTCTTCAGCAGGTAGCCGGTGGCACCCGCCTTGATCGCCTCGAAGAGATCCTCCTCCTCGTCGCTCACCGTCAACATGATGATCCGTGTGCTCGGCACCGAGGCCTTGATCTCACGTGTGGCCTCGATGCCGCTCCTCCGTGGCATCCGGACGTCCATGAGCATGACATCCGGAGTGAGGCGGTCGGCGAGTTCGACCGCTTCCTGTCCGTCGCTCGCCTCGCCGACAACCTCGATGTCCGTCTCCGCGGCCAGCGCCATCTCCAGACTGCGGCGGATCAGCGCGTGATCGTCAACGATCAGCACGCGAATCGGTTCGCCGCGTCCGGTCGGGCCGGTTGCGTCGTCGGGTTCCGTCACGCCTCCTCCTCGGGGGGCCAGAGCCGGTGGACCGCCATGATTACACGGGTTTCATGGTCCTCGGTTGGTCGGAGAGGATCTTCGAACGCGTTCGTCAGGGCTCAACGAGCCGCAGCACGCCGTAGTTGTACCCCTGTCGGAGGTATACGACGCTCGGCTGCCCGCTCTCCTTGTCACGGAAGAGATAGAAATCGTGTCCCACCAGTTCCATCTCGAGAAGTGCCTGATCGATGGTGATCGGATCGGCCTCGTGGAACTTCTCCCTGACCATCAGCGGCCCGTCCCCGTCCATCTGGATCGGGATGATGCTCTTGTCCTCCGCGACGTCGGCCTCGGCCTCGGCCTGGGGTTCGACCAGGGACTGCTCGGTGAGCAGGTGGGCCGGGGCGCTCTCGAACGACTCGGCGAGCGCGGTGGCGGTCAGCTCCGCGACCGACGGAGGGCAGTGGTTCCCGTGATGGATCTTCCTGCGGTCGGCGAGCCGCCGCAGTCGTCCCTCGAGTTTGCCGAGTGCGATGTCAAGGGCGGCGAAACGGTCGTCGGCCGAAGCCTCCGCCCGGACCGCGGGACCACGTGAGTGGATGGTGAGCTCGACTCGCTCTCGCTGGTCGACGATACGGGGATTACTTTCCTTGGACACCTCCACGTCAACGCGAATGAGCTTGTGGTCCAAACGCTCGATCCTGGCCAGCTTGGTGTTCACGTGGTCACGGAATCGGTCACTCACTCCGGTGTGCCGACCCTTGACGATGATCTCCATGCACAGCCCCCCTTCGAATCTCGACGGTGGTATTGCGACACCCGCTCGGCCGACCTGGTCTTCGTCCCCACATCCGCCTGCTGAGGGTTTCGCAGCTCTTTGCCACTACATGCCCTTCTCTTCTGGCAAGGAACATCTGGCTCCTTGGGAAGGCAGGACTTACCTCTAAGCCGCACCGTGATCGATCGACGAAAAGTCGTCTTACGTGGACCGTTTGGCCTGCGGCTGGCATCGGCTAGCCGGGCCGGCCTCCTCGCGGAGGTCGGTCCGGTGCAACCACGGACCCGAGCGGGTGCCATGGCTCAGACGCTATCCGCATCCCGGCCGAATGTCAGCCTGACGATCGGCCCAAAGGATCACTTTGCGTAATTCACAGCCGGGCGAGCAACCCCGCCCTCCCTGCACCCGGGGGTGAGCGGCGTCACAGACGAAGGCTTTTCGCATTCGTTGAACAGCCAAAAGACACTGCCAGGACACCGAGGTGTGGCTCCCGGGTGAGGCGAGGATCGGAACCCCGTCTCACCCTCCGTCACGGTCGCCGGTTTTGGATCTTCGGCGTGTCGCGGCGACCGTGGCGGCGAGGGACGGCGTCACCCCCGCCTCGCGCAGCGCCCTCGCGGCCTCCGCGAGCGTCGCACCGGTGGTCACGATGTCGTCGACCAGCACGATCGCCTCCGTGCCGCCCCAGGAGCGCGGCACAGGCGCGTTGCGACCGACCGTGACCGTGAAGGCGGTCGACAGATTCGCGGCCCGCTGGAGGGAGCTCAGCCCCGCCTGATCGGCGACGCGGCGGCGCTGGGCGAGAATCCTCGCCACGCTCGCGGGCCATCCGGCCTCGCGGAGATAACCGGCCGCGAGCCCCGCGAGCCGGGCCACCGGGTCGTGCCCGCGGCGCCTCAGGGCCGGGCGCGCACTGGGCACCGGCACCAGCAGCACCGGCCGCTCACCGGCCGCGGTGGCGACCGCGAGGGCCAGCGCCCCGGCCAGGGGAGGGGCGAGGGCCGTGCGGCCGCGCTCCTTGTAGGCGATGATCGCCCGCCGCACGGCGGGGGTGTATTCGGCCGCCGACCAGCACTCGGGCAGGCCGGGCGGGACGGGGTCCGGCATCCGGAGCGCGGGCGCCCCGTGGAGCTCGGCGGCGCATCGGGGACAGACGAGGGCGCCCGGCGCGTCGCATCCGGCGCAGCGGGGCGGCAGGATCAGGTCGAGCATGGCGATCGTCACGGATCCAAGGTTTCAGACGGCACCGACAAAAAGCCCAGCCCAGAGTACCGGAGGGGGGTTCGGTGCCCGCCGGGAGGCGTTGGGCCTGCCCCGTCCGGAGCCGGACGGGCCGTACCGGAAGAACGCCTCGCCCAGGACGAAGGCCAGGACAGTTAAGGACGGGTCGGCCAAGGGGGAAGGCCCACGGGTCACCCCAGAGGGAAGGCCGGGGACGACGGGCCGTTCTCGGTGAAGTCCGTGGTCCCGGTCTCGTTCTTGACCAGTGGCTCCCACTTGGTGGAGTTCCAGAACAGGACCTGCCGGTCGCCCTGCTCGTCCACGGCCCCGGCGAGCAGGGTGCCGTCCAGGGCGGTGATGCTCTCGATGCGCGAGTCGAACGGCAGGGACTTGGTCGCGGCGGTGACCGAGGCCTCCAGCAGCTCCGACTTGCCGGTGAGCGCGTACAGGGTCTTGCCGTCCTTCCAGGCGATGTCCTTGATCGTCCGGTTGCCGTCGGTGTCGACCACGGTCTGGAGGTTGGCGATGCGGGTGCCCTCCCGCTCCCCGATGACGGTTCCGACCTGGACCTGCTCGCCCAGCCCGTCCCTGACGACCACCGCGACGTGCACGCCGTCCCGCGCGATCTTGAGCGACTCGATGTGGAACGTCTCCAGGTCGGGGGCGGACACCCGGTACCGGTGCTTGTTGTCGCCGTCGTGCCGGGTGATGACCGAGGTGTGGTCGTTGGGCCGGTCGACCGTCCACAGCGTGTGGTAGCGGTCCCAGGCCGGTGGGGCGAGGGAGACCCCGGTGGCCCACACCCGCCACTCGCCGCCCGCGCCGAGCGGCGCGACGGAGACGCTCCTGCCGCCCCCGGAGAGCGCCGCCACCTGCTGCACGGGCTGGCCGCTGATCGCGGGTCGGGTGAACCCCACCCCCTTCTGACCGGCCCTGCCCGGCACGGGCCGCCCGACGTTCTCCTTGTCCAGCAGCCGCAGCGTCCCGTCGGCGAGATAGAACGGGTAGACGGAGTCGGGGGTCGTCCAGGGGTCGAAGTTCGACTGCTCCTGGGCGTCGATCTGGAGGGGCGCGTCGGGATAGTACGGCTCGCCGTTCACCGTGACCTCGAAGCCCCAGCCGCCCTTGGTGAGCGCGGCGAGGGTCGCGGCGAGCTGGGCCGACATCGGGTCGATCAGGTCGGGGTCCACCCGCCTGGTGAGGTCGACGACGACCCTGTTGTTCTGGATGGTGACGTCGATGAGCTCGGTGTCGGTGAAGGCGGTGCGCACCGCGTCCCTGAGGGAGCTGCTCGGCCCGCGCAGCAGCCGCTCGACCGTCGTCTTGGCGAAGTTGGCGCCCGGGTCGATCGGCACTCTCACCTGGTCGACCACGAGCCCCTTCCACTGGGAGTCGAGGAAGTACAGGTCGACGGGCAGGTAGCCGCGGGCGACGTCGGCCTCGGACAGCAGGAGGCCGTCGGGGGCCGCGCTGATGCGCCACTCGCCGTTCGGTCCCTTGGCGAGGGTGAAGGGCTGGTTCAGCGGCCCGCCACTCGGGCGGTATCGACCATCCTGGTCAATGATGGCGGTTTTGGTGCCCTTGAGAGTAACCTGAGCTTGCTTGTCCTCTTCCCTGGGGGGAGCGAACTTGTCGTAGCCGCCCTGCCGGTAGACCGTGACGCCGCTGTTCGGGTTCCACTTGGCGGCGAAGTCGCCGGTGAGGTATTTGCGGGCGACCTGGAACCCGGAGTCGTCGAGGCTCGCCATCGCCGCGCGGAACCCGGTGACGACCTCCTCCGGCGACCACTCCGCCTTCGGCGCCATCGCGATGACGCGCGCGTACGGGTCGCCCAGCGGGCTGCCCTTGCCCTCGTTGTCCACGGCGACGACGGACTTGCCGCCGGTGGGGATGACCGAGCAGGCGGTCATCCCGTAGACCAGGGCGATCGCCAGGAGCACCGTTCCCGCGTTCCGCACGCCCCGGCGCGGCACCGGCCCGCGTCGCCCCCCGCCCGGGGGCCGCGTGCGCTCGTGCCGCGTCTCGCGGGTTCCGGCCCGCGCGGCGCCCCCCACCGGCTCCGGCCGTCGTCGCACCCGCCCGCTTCCGGTCGGCTCGGTCACGATCCGCCCGGTCACGGCCCGCCCGCTTCCGGCCGGCTCGGTCACGGTCCGCCCGTACCGCGTCTCGCGAGTACCGGTCCGCTCGGTTCTAGTCCGCATCGCGTCCCCCGTCGGCCGCCGCCGGTGACAGCACCGGCGTCACGTGCCCTCGCCACGTGCGTCGCATCTCCACCTCCGGGGGTACGAGCGGCAGGGGCGATCCCCTGAGCACCGCCCCGGCCACCCTGGGCAGCGAGAGCCGGAACTGCGACCCCTCGCCGTGCGAGCCCCACGCCTGCAGCCAGCCGCCGTGCAGGATGGCGTCCTCGCGGGAGATGGCCAGCCCCAGGCCCGTGCCGCCGATCGTGCGCGCCCTGGACGGGTCGGCCCGCCAGAACCGGTCGAAGACCAGGTTCTCCTCGCCGGGCTTCAGTCCCACCCCGTGGTCCCGTACGGCCACCGCCACCGCGTCCCTGTCGGCGGCGACCGAGACGACGATGTCGCGGCCCTCGCCGTGCTCGATCGCGTTGAACAGCAGGTTGCGCAGGATGCGCTCGACCCGGCGGCTGTCCATCTCCGCCATGCACGGCTCGCCGGGGAGACGCAGGTCGAAGCGGGTGGAGTGGCGCTCGGCCAGCGCCTCGGAGTCGGCGACGGCGCGCAGCACCACGTCCCTGACGTCCACCGGGTCGACGTCGAGGTCGGCCGCGCCCGCGTCGTAGCGGCTGATCTCCAGGAGGTCGGCGAGCATCGCCTCGAACCGGTTGAGCTGGTTCTGCATCAGCTCGGCCGACCTGGCGGCCATCGGGTCGAAGTCCTCGCGGGCGTCGAAGAGCAGGTCGGCGGCCATCCGCACGGTGGTCAGCGGGGTGCGCAGCTCGTGCGAGACGTCCGAGACGAACTGGCGCTGCACCTGGGAGAGCTCCTCCAGCTGGTGGATCTTCAGCGCCAGGTTGGCGGCCATCTCGTTGAAGGAGGTGGCCAGGCGGGCCAGGTCGTCCTCCCCGCGCACCTTCAGCCGCTCGTCCAGGCGCCCGGCGGCCAGCCGCTCGGCGGCCTGCCTGGCCAGCCGCACCGGCGTGACGACCTGGCGGGTGACCAGGGAGGAGATCGCGGCGAGCAGCAGCACGAGACCGGCGCCGACAAGGATGATCATTTGCTGCACCGAGGCGAGGGTCCGCTCCTCCTTGTCCAGCGGGACCAGGTGGTAGATCTCGTACGACGAGTCGAGGCGGGTACCGATGATCATGCCGGGCACCGCCTGCTCGGGCTGTCCCTTGTAGTACAGCGGGGTGTACCAGGTGCTGTCCTCGCCCGCCGCCTTCTTGAACAGCTCGTCGTGCTGCCTGGAGGGGATGCTGCGGGGGTCGATGTCCGTGGTCCCGTAGAACGCCCCGGGCAGGAACTCGTTGCGGATGATCACCGAGTAGCGGCTGGCCGAGCCCGCGCGCCGCGCGAGCGCCTCCGTGGCCTGGCCGAGCGGGCTGTCCCCCGCCGCCTGCGGCGCCTGGCCAGGCTCGACGGGCTGCTTGGCGGCCTCCGCCGTCGGCTGGCTGAGATAGCCGAGCACCGCGTTCCTGTCGGCCTGCGCCTCGCTCTTGGCCGCGCTCTCCCTGGTCTCCAGGGTGGTCCTGATGATCTGCTGCATGAGGAAGACGCCGAGCACGGCGACGACCACGATGGAGATGACCATCGTGCTGGTGACCACGCGCAGCTGGAGCGAGCGCCAGAAGACGCGGCGCGCCCGGCCGGCCACGCGCCGGGTACGGCGCCGCACACCCCGCAGCAGCTGGCGCGGGGTGCGACGGCGTTTCTTCGGTGCGGGAGGCATCTCGGGGTCCGGGGGAGGTCGTCGGCTAGGCCGGTCCGGCCTTGTAGCCGACCCCGCGGACCGTCACGACGATCTCGGGGTGCTCGGGGTCCTTCTCGATCTTCGCCCGGAGCCGCTGGACGTGCACGTTGACCAGGCGGGTGTCGGCCGCGTGGCGGTAGCCCCAGACCTGTTCGAGCAGGACCTCGCGGGTGAAGACCTGGCGCGGCTTCCTCGCGAGGGCGACCAGCAGGTCGAACTCCAGCGGGGTGAGGTTGATGGTCTCCTCCTCCCGCTTGACCGAGTGCCCGGCGACGTCGATCGTGATGTCGCCGATCTGCAGGATCTCCGGCGTCGGCTCGTCGGTGCGGCGCAGCCGGGCGCGGACCCTGGCGACGAGCTCCTTGGGCTTGAAGGGCTTGACGATGTAGTCGTCGGCCCCCGACTCCAGCCCGAGCACCACGTCGATGGTGTCGCTCTTGGCCGTCAGCATGACGATCGGCACCCCGGACTCGGCCCGGATGCGGCGGCAGACGTCGATCCCGTCGGCGCCGGGCAGCATCAGGTCGAGCAGGACCAGGTCCGGACGGGTGTCGCGGAACGCGTCCAGCGCCTTGTCACCGTCGGAGACGAAGGAGGGCTCGAAGCCCTCCCCGCGCAGCACGATACCGAGCATCTCGGCGAGAGCGGCGTCGTCGTCGACGACCAGCACGCGTCCTTTCATGGCCCCTCATTCGGTTTACGCAGTTCGGGAGTTATTGGGATAAACCGCTCGATCGTCGAAGATTACCCTTGTCCGCCTACTGGATGACACCGGTCGACGACCGGGCGTCCAAATGACGAATTTTAGGCGCACGCAACGTGAAACGCGCAGTGGTGCCCCCCTACAGCCGCCGCCGGCCCCGGCGACTGCGGACGCCGGGCGGTGATGACCACGGTCACAGTCTGCGGTAAACCACGGCGTCTCGGCCATCCCTCCGGCATCTCCGCCCCTCCGAGGGAGATGAAACGTCCGTGTGATCGCCCGATCACCACGGAGAGCGGGTCCACATGTCAGGATTGGGATATGTCAGACGGTCACGGCTCCACTCCCGGCGCTTCCGGTACGCCCCCTGGGTGGGCGCCCAACCAACCCCCGCCGTACGGGAACACCCCGGGATCGCCGTGGACCGCGCCCGGCCCCGCGTCCGGCGCCCCCGAAGGCCCGCAAGGTCCGCAAGGTCCGCAAGGCCCGACTCAGGGGTTCCCGCAGGGTCCTCCGCCCGGTCCGGGGCAGCCCCACGGCCAGGCCCCGCACCGGCAGCCGTACCAGCAGGGCCCCCACCAGCAGCCGTACCCCTACCCGCAGGGTCCCTACGGCGCGGGCGGGCCGCCGCCCGCGATGCGTCCCGGCGTCATCCCGCTGCGCCCGCTCGGCCTGGGCGACATCCTCGACGGCGCGATCAAGCTGATGCGCTCCAACCCCAAGAGCGTGCTGGGCCTGTCGGCGATCGTCGCCGCGCTGGCCGCGGTCCCCCTCGCGATCGGTCAGGCGAGCGCGCTCGACTCCACCCTCCCCGCGATCCTGGAGAACCCGAACGCGGCCCCCTCGCAGCAGAACATCATCTTCGAGCAGAGCAGCACCCTGCTCTCCTACGCGGTCGAGCTCATCGCGGTGACGCTGCTGACCGGCGTGCTGACCCGCATCCTGGGCCGCGCGGTCTTCGGCGGCAGGATGACGGCCGGCGAGGCCTGGACGCTGACCCGGAGCCGGGTGCCCACGCTGTTCGGGGTGGTCGTCGTCACCCTCGTGGCCCTGCTCGTCCCGCTGGCCCTGGTCGTCGGCCTGCTCCTCGCGCTCGGCGCGGCGGGGGCCGGGACCTCCGTGGTGGCGGTCGCGGGCGTGGCGGCGGTGGTGGCCTTCGTGGTCTACGCCTTCTTCGTCTCCACCCGGCTGGCGCTCGCCCCGGCGGCCGCGGTGCTGGAGCGGCGCGGCGTCGCCGACTCCCTGCGCAGGTCCTGGCAGCTGGTCTCCGGCGGCTTCTGGCGGACGCTCGGCATCCTGATACTCACCCAGTTCATCGCGTTCCTGATCGGCCAGGTGCTCGCCTTTCCCTTCGTCCTGGGCGCGAGCTTCCTCGCCCTCCTCGGCGGCGGGTCCACCGGCGCGCAGATCCTCTCCGCGATCCTCATCGCCGTGGGCGTCACCCTCGGCTCGATGATCGCCTACCCCCTCCGGGCGACGGTCAACGGCCTGCTCTACGCCGATCGGCGGATGCGCTCCGAGGCGTTCGACCTGGTGCTCCAGACCGCGGCGATCGAGCAGCAGCGGCAGGGCTGGGTCCACGCGTCGGCCGACGACCTGTGGGATCCCGCCGTCACTCCCTCGGGCCCCTCGCGGTACGGGTCCCCCGGCCAGGGAGCCCCGTGGTCCCACTCCTGACGTCCCCGATCGACGTCGAGCGCGAGGAGGCGCGGCGCCAGGCGATCCGGGAGCTGCTCGGATCCGAGTACGCCAGGGAGTCCCTGGTCGACCGCCTCTGGCGGAACGTCAACCAGTTCATCGGCGACCTGCTCGACCAGGAGTCCCTGGGCGCCGCCGGAAGCGTGGCCGCGCGGGCGGTCCTCCTCGCGATCGTGATCGCGATCGTCGTCTGGCTGCTCCTGATCGCCCGCAGGACCGCCAGGGGCGGCGCCTCCCGCGCGAAGGGGATCTTCGGGGACCGCCGCCTCACCGCCGCCGAGCACCGCGAGGCCGCCGAGCGGCTCGCGGCGGAGAGCCGGTGGGCCGAGGCGGTCCGCGAACGGCTCCGGGCCGTCGCCCGCGACCTGGAGGACCGCGTGATCATCGACTACACGCCCGGCCGCACCGCCGGTGAGCTCGCCGCCGAGGCCGGCCGCGCGCTGCCCGCGCTCGCCGACGAGCTGGCCTCGGCGGCCCGGGTGTTCGACGACGTGACCTACGGCGAGGTGCCCGGCACGCCCGAGGCGTACGGGATCATGCGCGACCTCGACGACCACCTGCGCGCGGCCAGGCCCGCGCCCGCCGCACGGGCGGACGCGCCATGACCCCGGCCGCGCCCGGACGGCTGGAACCGCCCTCCTCCGAAGCCGAATCCGGGACCGCTTCCGAGGCCGCGGCGCGGACCGCCGCGACGACCTCCACCTCCTCCACCTCGCCGACCGCCGGTGGCCTCTGGCGCGGCGGCAGGGGCGTCCTGCTGGTGGCGCTCCTCGTGGTCGGCGTCGCCGTCACGGGCGTGCTGCTCGGCGGCTCCGGCGGGCCGGGAAGGTCCCTCGACCCCGACGACGCCTCGCTGTCGGGAGGCAAGGGCCTGGCCACGCTGCTGCGGGCGCGCGGCGTGCGGGTCGAGCGGGTCACCTCGGTCGCCGAGGCCGGGACACTGGCCGGGCGGGCGGGTCCCGCGGGCAGCACCGTGCTGCTGGGCGGCACCTTCCCGCTCGACGACGACGAGGCGAAGCGGCTCGCCGCCCTCCCCTCGGACCTGCTGGTGGTGGGCGTACGGCCCCATCTGGACCTGCTCGCGCCGGGAATCGCCCCGAGGCGGGAGGCGCGGGCGCGTTCCCGCGAGCCCCGGTGCGGGCTGCCCGCCGCGGAGAGGGCGGGCAGCGCCTACGCCGGTGGCGTGGCCCTCACCGCGCCCCCGGGGTCGATCGGCTGCTACCCCGCCGGCGGGGTGCCCACCCTGGTCTCCTTCAGCGGCGCGGGCCGGACGGTCACCGTCACGGGCGACGGGCAGTTCATGACCAACCTGCGGCTCGCCGAGGACGGCAACGCCGCGCTGGCGGAGAACCTCGCCGGTGGGCGGCCCACCCTGATCTGGCTGACGCCCCCCGAGAGCGCGGCCCCGGCGGGCGGCGGCAAGACGAGTCTCTACGCCCTGGTCCCCGAGGGGATCAAATGGGCCCTGGCGCAGGTGCTCGTCGCGGTGCTGCTGCTGGCACTCTGGCGGGGCCGCAGGCTCGGCCCCGTGGTGGCCGAGCGGCTGCCCGTCGTCGTGCGGGCGGCCGAGACCGTCGAGGGACGTGCCAGGCTCTACCGGGCGCGACGGGCCCGCGACCGGGCCGCCGCGGCCCTGCGGGCGGGCTTCACCGACCGGGTCACCCCCCGTCTCGGGCTGCCCTCGGGGACGGGTCCCGACGCGCTGGTGAACGCGATCGCCGAGCGGACCGGCCAGGCGGCGTCGCACGTGGGCGCCGCCCTGTACGGACCGCCGCCGGTCGACGAGGCGGGGCTGGTAGCCCTGGCCGAATACATGGACATCGTGGAAAGGCAGGTCGGAAAGTCGTGACCACACCACCGGGGAACGGCGGTCCCGCCGAGGCGACCTCCGTCGTCAGGACCGCGCCCGGCGCACCCGCCGTGCCCGCCGTACCCGCCGCGCAGGGCGCGGACCGCGCCAGGGAGGCGCTGGGAGCCCTGCGCGCCGAGGTCTCCAAGGCGGTCGTCGGCCAGGACGCCGTGGTCACCGGGCTGGTGATCGCGCTGCTCTGCCGGGGCCACGTGCTGCTCGAAGGCGTGCCCGGCGTCGCCAAGACCCTGCTCGTCAGGACGCTGGCGGCGGCGCTCTCGCTCGATTTCAAGCGGGTGCAGTTCACCCCCGACCTCATGCCGGGCGACATCACCGGCTCGCTGATCTACGACGCGAAGACGTCGGAGTTCGAGTTCCGCGAGGGGCCGGTCTTCACCAACCTCCTGCTCGCCGACGAGATCAACCGCACGCCGCCGAAGACGCAGGCCGCGCTGCTGGAGGCGATGGAGGAGCGCCAGGTCAGCGTGGAGGGGTCGGCGCGCGGGCTGCCCGACCCGTTCATCGTGGCCGCCACCCAGAACCCCGTCGAGTACGAGGGCACCTACCAGCTGCCCGAGGCGCAGCTCGACCGGTTCCTGCTCAAGCTGACCGTCCCGCTGCCGCCCCGCGACCAGGAGATCGCGGTGCTGGAGCGGCACGCGCTCGGCTTCGACCCGCGCGACCTGTCGTACGTCAAGGCCGTGGCCACCGCCGCCGACCTCGCCGCGGGACGCGCGGCGGTCGGCCAGGTGCACGTGGGGCCCGAGGTGCTCGGCTACATCGTGGACATCGCCAGGGCCACCCGCCAGTCGCCCTCGCTCCAGCTCGGCGTCTCCCCGCGCGGCGCCACCGCGCTGCTGGCCGGGGCGCGGGCCTGGGCGTGGCTGTCCGGCCGCGGCTACGTGACGCCCGACGACGTCAAGGCGCTGGCCAGGCCCGCGATGCGGCACCGGATCCAGATACGTCCCGAGGCCGAGCTGGAGGGCGCGACCGCCGACGGCCTCATCGACGCCATCCTCGCCTCCGTCCCCGTCCCCCGCTGACCATGGCGCTGACGGGACGGGCCGCGCTGCTGGCACTGCTGGGCACCCTGGCCGTGCTGTTCGCCCCCCGGCCGGGGCTCGCCGTGGCCGGGGTGACGCTGCTGATCGTGGCACTGGTCGTGGCCGACCTGCTGCTGGCCGGGAGCGTGCGCCCGCTGCGCTTCACCCGCTCGGGCGAGCGGCTGGTACGGCTCGGCGAGTCGGTCACGGTCGAGCTGATCGTGGAGAACCCCGGCACCCGCCGGGCGCGCGGCGTGCTCAGGGACGCCTGGCCGCCGTCCGCGGGCGCCACGCCCCGGCACCTGCCGCTGGACGTGCCCCCGGGCGAGCGCAGGCGGCTGGTCACGACGCTCACCCCCACCCGCAGGGGCGACCGCGAGGCGGTCACGGTGACCGTACGGTCGCTGGGCCCGCTGGGCGTGGCGGCCCGCCAGGGCTCGCACCGGGTGCCCTGGTCGGTCCGGGTGCTGCCGCCCTTCCTCAGCCGCAAGCACCTGCCCGCCAAGCTGTCCAGGCTCAGGGAGCTGGAGGGCAGGCACCCGTCGATGATCCGGGGGCAGGGCACCGAGTTCGACTCGCTGCGGGAGTACGTGGTCGGCGACGACGTCCGTTCGATCGACTGGCGGGCCACCGCGCGCCGCGACGACGTCGTGGTCCGCACCTGGCGGCCCGAGCGCGACCGCCGGGTGCTGATCGTGCTCGACACCGGCCGCACCTCGGCCGGGCGGGTGGGCACCGCGCCGATCCCGCTGGCGGGAGAGGTGCCGAGGAACGGCGGGGGCGGCGGAGGCAGCGGGACCGGTGGGACCGGCGGGGGCGCGGGGTCGCGGGTCGTGCCCGGCTGGCCCCGCCTCGACTGGTCGATGGACGCGGCGCTGCTGCTGGCCGCCCTGGCCTCCCGCGCGGGCGACCGGGTCGACTTCATGGCCCACGACCGCGGGGTACGCGCCTGGGTGTCCGGCACCGGCCGTACGGAGCTGCTGTCGTCGCTGGTCAACACGATGGCCCCGATCGAGGCGGAGCTGGTCGAGGCCGACTCCGCAGGGATGGTCGCGGCCGTCATGTCGCGGGCCAGGCGGCGCTGTCTGGTCGTCGTGCTGACCGACCTCAACCCGGCGGCGCTGGAGGAGGGCCTGCTGCCGGTCCTGCCCCGCCTCTCCTCGCGGCATCTGGTGCTCCTGGCCGCCGTCTCCGACCCGCAGGTGGCGGAGATGGCCGCCGGGCGCGGCACCTCCGAGCTGGTCTACGGCGCGGCGGCGGCCGAGCAGCTGAGCGCGGGACGGCGCAGGATCACCGCCCTGCTGCGCCGCCAGGGCGTGGAGGTCGTGGACACCGCCCCCGAGCAGATCGCCCCGGCCCTGGCCGACGCCTACCTCGCACTGAAGGCGGCCGGCCGGCTCTGACACCGTCTCCCCGGCTCTCCCTGGTCCTCACCGGTTCTCCCGGGCTCTTCCGGGGGCTCTCGGGGGTCCGGCCGCTCAGGCCGGAGCCGGGCCGGGATCCGGTCGGAACCGGGGTGCTCAGCCCGCGCCGGGGACCAGGCCGGGACTCAGGCCCTTACCGGAGGCCGGATCGGGGCTCAGCCCGCACTGGAGGCCAGGCCGGGCTCAGCCCGCACTGGAGGCCAGGCCGGGGCTCAGCCCGCGCTGGGGGCCAGGTCGGGGGCGCGTTCCACGTCGCCGCTCTCGCCCGCGGCCACGGCCCGGCGGCCGAAGAAGATCACGTAGGCGAGGAAGGCGGCCTCCGCGAACACCCCGATGCCGATCCGCGCCCAGGTGGGCAGCCCCGAGGGGGTGACCAGGCCCTCGATGAGCCCCGAGACGAGCAGCACCACGATCAGGCCGAGGGCCACGCTCATCACGGCCCTGCCCTGCTCGGCGATGGCCTCGGCACGCCTGCGCGGGCCGGGGTCGACGACCGTCCAGCCGAGGCGCATGCCGACGGCCGCGGCGAGGAACACCGCGGTCAGCTCCAGCAGGCCGTGCGGGGTGATCAGCCCGAAGAAGATGTCGAGCTTGCCGCGCGAGGCCATCAGCCCGGCGGAGACGGCCACGTTGAGCGCGTTCTCCCACAGGACGTACGGGATCGGCAGGCCGAGCAGGACCGACATGATGATGACCTGCATCGAGAGCCAGGCGTTGTTGACCCAGACCTGTCCGGCGAAGGAGGTCGCGGGGTTCTCCGAGTAGTAGTCGGCGAAGTCGTGTTCGACGAGCTGGGTGATCTCCTCGGGGGTGGCGATCGCCGCCTGGACCCCGGGGTTCTCCCCCACCCAGACGGCGACGACCGTGGCGACCAGCAGGAACGCGACGCTCGTGGCCAGCCACCACCAGCGGGCCCGGTAGGCGACCACCGGGAAGGAGACCGTGAAGAAGCGGACGAACTCCCGCCAGGCCGGGGTGTGCGCCCCGGTCACGGCGGAGCGGGCGCGGGCGACGAGCGCCGACAGGCGGCCCACCAGGATCGGGTCGGCGGAGGCGGAGCGGACGAGGGACAGGTGCGTGGCGACCCGCTGGTAGAGGTCGACCAGCTCGTCGACCTCGGCGCCGTCCAGCGAGCCGCGCCGCCGGACCAGGTTCTCCAGGCGGTCCCAGGCGGGCCGGTGCGCGGTGACGAAGGCGTCGATGTCCACGCGGGCAGCCTATCCAGTCGAAGGTAGGGTGCTGATTGTGTCCGATGTCGTAACCGGCGAGGCCGTCGTCGTCGAGGTCCGTGTCGCCCAGCTCCCGAGCAGGGCCGCGGCGCTGCTGATCGACATGACGGTCCAGGTCGTGACGCTGCTCGGCGCCTCCCTGCTGGTCGGCAGCCTGGGATTCCTGAACGATCCGGCGCTGACCACGATGGTCTACATCGTGCTCACCGTGCTCGTGATCGTCGGCTACCCGGTGGCCTTCGAGACGCTCTCGCGCGGGCGCAGCCTGGGCAAGCTCGCGCTGGGGCTCCGGGTCGTCAGCGACGACGGCGGCCCCGAGCGGTTCCGGCAGGCCCTGTTCCGGGGGCTGGCGGGGGTCCTGGAATTCTGGATGCTCAGCGGCGCCCCCGCGCTGATCAGCTCGCTGATCTCGGAGAAGGGCAAGCGGCTCGGCGACCTCTTCTCCGGCACCATCGTGATCTCCGAACGTGCCCCGCGCCAGTACGGGCCGCCGCTGGACATGCCGCCGATGCTCGCGTCGTGGGCGGCGACGCTGGAGCTGTCACGGCTGCCCGAGCAGGTCGCGGCCACCGCGAGGCAGTACCTCATGCGCTGGCACGACCTGGCCCCCGCCGTCCAGCACGAGATGGGCGTGCGCATCGCCACCGAGATGTCGGCCTTCGTGTCCCCGCCCGCCCCGCCCGGCGTGCCGCCGTTCGCCTACCTGACCGCCGTGCTGGCCGAGCGCCGCCGCCGCGAGCAGGCGCGCCTCGCCCAGCAGTGGCACGACCGGCAGCGCTCCGGCGAGCAGCGGCCCGGCCAGGGATGGCCCGGTGGACAGCCGAACGGCCAAGGATGGCCCGGCGGGCAGCAGACCGGCCAGGGATGGCCTGGCGAGCAGTGGTCCGGTGGACAGCAGACCGGCCAGGGATGGCCCGGCCACGTCGTGCCCCCGCCCCACCAGGCTCACCCGGCGTCGCCTCGGCCCTATCCGTCCGTGCCGCCCCCGTCGTACGCGCCCCCTTCGTACGCGCCCCCGGAGACCGGGCCGTACGCGCCCCAGGGCGCCGGGGAGGGGCCGTACGCCTCGTACCCGCCCCCGAGGGCCGGAGAGGGGCCGTACGCGCCTCCCGGGACGGTGCCCGGGTCCCACGCCCGGCCCGCGCATCCGGCGCCGCAGCCGCGGATCCCGCTCCCTCCCCCGGCGGAGCCCGCGTCCCCGGTGTCCCCGGTGTCCCCGCCGCCCTCGGCGCCCCCGTCGCCCGCGACCGGGCCCCTCACGCGGGAGGCCGGTCCCACACCCGGCGGATTCGTCCCCCCCGCCTGACCGCCCGCCTGACACCGCCCGTCCCCTCCCACCCCTCACCGGTGCGGTCGGTGCCCGTACGGGCACGTCGGTGGGGACGCGGCGGGAACGCGAAGAGGGACGGCGGAGGATCCGCCGTCCCTCTCCTCATGAAACCTGTTGATCCTGTGGATCACGAGACCCGTGAAACCGCCACGGGTCTCTCATCGGCGCCGCTCGCCCTCGCGGGCGACCACGCGTCAGTGACCGTGACCGTGGCCGCGGTCGTCGTAGGAGGCCTGGGTCTGCACGTTCAGCCGGTCCAGGCGGACGCCCTTGGCCGGGTCGGTGCGACGGTCTTCGATCTTGAGGACGTCCAGGCCCCTGCGGAAGTCGCTGGCGTAGACGTAGCCGTTGTAGTAGTACGCGGACCAGATGCCGCCGCCTCCGCCGTCGGGCTCGGGACCGCGCTCGAAGAAGCCGATCTCCTTCGGCTTGCTGGAGTCGGTGAAGTCCACGAAGGAGACACCGCCCTGGTACCAGGCCTGGACCATGATGTCCTTGCCCTTGACCGGGATCAGCGAGCCGTTGTGCGCGACGCAGTTCTCGGTGTCGGCCTGGTAGCGAGTGATCTTGAAGTAGCCCTTGAAGACCAGCTTGCCGCGGACGATGTCGTAGTAGGCGTTGGCGCCGCGGTTCGGGCCGGTGGCCTCGTTGCAGGTGGCCTGGCCGCCGCCGCCGAGCTCGTCGGTGAAGATGACCTTCTTGCCGTTGTTGCTGAACGTCGCCGAGTGCCAGAAGGCGAAGTTCGGGTCGGTCGTCCGCGCGGTGATCACCGGGTTCTCCCGGTCGGAGATGTCGAACAGGACGCCGTCACCCATGCAGGCCCCGGCCGCGATGTCCTTCTCCGCGTAGACGGTGATGTCGTGGCAGCCGCTGGTCGGCAGCAGCAGGCCCGGCTGCGTCTCGTTGCCGCCGTCGGGGAAGACGACCGGCGTCTTGACCACGGCCGCGGCGGTCGGGGTGCGCAGCGGCACCTTGATGACCGAGATCTTGTCGTGCGGCGGCTGGCAGTCCGGGAACGTGGCGTTCGGGTTGTAGGAGGAGGCGTACAGGTAGACGTTGCGCCGGTCCCTGCCCTTGCCGGGAACGAGTGTCAGCGTGTGCGAGCCGCAGTCGGTCTCGACCGACTTGATGTACTTGGGGTTCTTCTTGTCGCTGATGTCGAAGATCCGAACCCCTTCCCACGACTCCTTGACGGTGGCGGGCTGGGCGACGCTGCTGCAGGAGTCGTCGTTGCGGGAGTTGTCGACCGCGGCGAACAGCAGGTTCTCGTAGACGGACACGTCCATCTGCGAGCCGGGGCACAGCACGCCGCTGACGAGCTTGGCACGCCTCGGGTTCCTGATGTCGTAGATCGAGAAACCGCCGTAGTTGCCCACGTAGGCGTAGTCACCCTGGAAGGCGATGTCGCTGTTGGTGGTGGCCTCGAGGCCGGGGAGCTTGGGCAGGGTGCCCACGTGCGTCACGTTGGGGCTGGTGACGATCTCACCGGGCGGAGGAATGTCGGCGGCCTGGGCCGAAACCGTGGACATCAGCATCGCGGCGGCCGTCGCCGCCACTACCAACGCCCGAACGGTCCTTCGGGGAGCGAACACTCGGGTGCCTCCTTGGAGCGGACATAAGGCATGCATAAATTAGCAAATCGCCCCTCCTGACAGCCGGATCGACGCATCATGACTTTGTCACAATAAAATATGTGGTGAACTCTTTACTGAGGTCCGAAAAAAGTTTACGATCCATGCCCCTTTGTGATCGTTTCGGGCCTAACGGCCCCCGTACGTGCGACGGCCACCGGGCGCCTGTCGGGCGCCCGGTGGCCGTCGTCGGGTGGTGGTCGCGGCCGTCGTCAGAGGTCGAGGGCCGTTACCGCCGTCAGAGATCAGTTGTCGTGACCACGACCACGGTAGAACTCCTGGGTCTGCGCGTTCAGGATGTCGAACTTGACCTTCTCGGCCCTGCCCATACGACTGTCGTTGATCTTCAGGACGTCGAGGCCGAGGTTGAAGTCGCTGCCGTAGATGTGGCCGTTGTAGTAGTACGCGGACCAGAAGCCGCCGCTGAGCGCGGGGGCGGTGCTGTCGGGGCCGCGCTCGAAGAACGCGATCTCCTGCGGGTTGCTGGAGTCGGTGAAGTCGACGACCGAGATGCCGCCCTGGTACCAGGCCTGGACCATGATGTCCTTGTTCTTGACCGGGATGAGCGAGCCGTTGTGCGCGACGCAGTTCTCGGTGTCGGCCTGGTGACGGGCGATCTTGAAGTAGCTCTTGAAGGTGAGCTGGCCGTCCTCGATGTCGTAGTAGGCGTTGGCGCCGCGGTTCGGGCCGATCGCCTCGTTGCAGGTGGCCGAGGTGCCGCCGCCGAGCTCGTCGGTGAAGATCACCTTGTTGCCGTTGTTGCTGAACGTCGCCGAGTGCCAGAACGCGAAGTTCTGGTCGTCGCGGACGGTGGCGGTGACCTTCGGCTCGGCCGGGTTGGAAATGTCGAACAGGACGCCCTCGCCCATGCAGGCTCCGGCGGCGATGTTCTTCTCCGGGTAGGCGGTGATGTCGTGGCAGCCGCTCGTGGCCGAGGTGCGCTCGGGGTAGGGCAGGCTCTCACCCGGGTTGCCGCCGTCGGGGAACAGGACCGGCGTGGCGACGACCGAGGCGGACGCCGGGTCGCTCAGCGGCACCTTGATGATCGAGATCTTGTCGTGCGGCGGCTGGCAGTCGGGGAACGACGCGTTCGGGCTGTAGGAGGAGACGTACAGGAAGACGCTCTTGCGGTCCCTCCCCTTGCCCGGGACGACCGTCAGCGTGTGCGAGCCGCAGTTGGTCTCGACGGCCTTGATGTACTTGGGGTTCTTCTTGTCCTTGATGTCGAAGATCCGGACGCCCTCCCACGACTCCTTGACGCTGGCGGACTGGCCGACGCTGCTGCAGGAGTCGTTGTTGCGCGAGGAGTCGACCGCGCCGAAGAGAAGGTTGCCGTAGACCGACACGTCCATCTGACCGCCGGGGCAGACCACCGAGCTGACCAGCGAGGTCCTGCTGGGCCTCTTGATGTCGTAGATCGAGAAGCCGGTGTAGTTGCCGACATAGGCGTAGTCGTCCTGGAACGCCATGTCGGTGTTGATGTCCGTCAGCGCGGCGGGCTTGGGCACGTTCAGGACATGCTCGATGTTCGCGCTCTTGGCGATCTCACCGGGAGCCGGGATATCGGCGGCCTGCGCGGGGAACGCGGACAGCGCCGTCGCGACGGCAACCCCGGCCACGAACAGGAAGCGGCCGGTCAGGCCCTTCCTGAGGGGGGTGGACACTCGTGAACCTCCTTGACACATACACCCAAATAAAAGGTGCATAAATGCTTAAATGGTTCACGCTGCGCGGCCATCCGGCAAGCCGTCACAGTGTCAGCAACTGTTGCCGGTGTGTGGTCTTTACGGGCCTACCCAGGAGGGGTTACGGTCTTTCGTCACTGGACATTCACGAAGGAGGCCGGGTGCGCGTCGCGCTCATCGTCGTGATCGCCGCCCTGTCCCTCAGCGCGTGCAGCTCGGAGCCCGAGCCGGTCCCGTCCGCCCAGGCGTCGGCGCCGATCATCGTCCCCGGCAGGCCGGGTGAGGTCGCCAGGACCGTCGGCCCGAGCGAGGCCGCCACGCTCGTGCCCACGCCCACCCCCAACGCGGCCGACGTGACGTACGTCCAGAAGATGGTCGTCCACCACCGACAGGCCCTCGACATGGCCTCCCTGGCCCCGACCCGGGGGCAGCACGTCAGGCTGAAGAGCCTCGCCTCGCGCATCAAGGACTCGCAGGGGCCGGAGATCCAGTTCATGATCTCCTGGCTCCAGCAGCAGGGCCTGAAGGCCCCCGAGCACCACGCCGAGCACGACAGCATGCCCGGCATGGCCTCGCCCGAGCAGATGGAGGCGCTCAAGGCCGCCTCGGGCAGGGAGTTCGACCGGCTCTTCATCCAGCTCATGACCGCGCACCACCAGGGCGCGCTCAAGATGTCCGAGCAGGTCCTGACCTCCGGCTCGCACATCCGGATCGAGGAGCTGGCCAACGACGTCTCGGCCGGACAGAGCGCCGAGATCCGCAGGATGCAGGAGATACAGGCCGAGCTCTGACGACGGCGAAGGGCGTGGCTACGAGCCGAGCCGCCACGAGTGGAGATACTCCTCCTGCTCGGAGGTGAGCTCGTCCGTCTCGATCCCGGCCGCGGCCAGCTTGAGCCGCGCCACCTCCACGTCGACCTCCCCCGGCACGTCGTAGACCCCCGGCTCCAGCCGCGCCCGCTCGCGGACCAGCCACGCCACCGAGAGCACCTGCGCGGAGAAGGACATGTCCATCACGGCGGCCGGATGCCCCTCGGCGGCGGTCAGGTTCACCAGGCGGCCCTCGGCGAGCAGCAGGAGCCGGCGGCCGTCGGCGAGGACGTACTCGTCGGTGTTGGGGCGCACCCCCCGATGGACGGCGTGCGCCAGGTCGTCCAGGGCGCGGACGTCGATCTCGACGTCGAAGTGCCCGGCGTTGGCCAGGATCGCGCCGTCCTTCATCTCCGCCAGGTGCTCGCCCCTGATCACGTCGCGGTTGCCGGTGACCGTGACGAACACGTCCCCGGCGCGGGCGGCCGCCGCCATCGACCGTACGTCGTAGCCCTGCAGCGAGGCGTCCAGCGCCTTGACGGGGTCGATCTCGGTCACCACGACCCGCGCCCCCAGGCCCCTCGCCCGCTCGGCGACGCCCCGGCCGCAGTAGCCGAATCCGGCGACCACCACGGTCTTGCCCGCGAGCAGGGTGTTCGTGGCGCGCATGATCCCGTCCATGGTCGACTGGCCGGTGCCGTAGCGGTTGTCGAACATCCGCTTGGTCCGCGTGTCGTTGACCGCCACCACGGGGAACCTGAGGGCCTTCTCCGTGGCCATCTGGCGGAGCCTGATGATCCCGGTGGTGGTCTCCTCGCATCCGCCGGAGACCGTCTCCAGCAGCTCGGTCCGCTCCGTGTGCAGGATGTTGACGAGGTCGCAGCCGTCGTCGAGGACGATGTCCGGGACGATGTCGAGCGCCTGGTGGATGTGGTGGTAGTAGGCGTCCATCGTCACCCCGGCCTGCGCGTGCACGACGACGCCGTAGTCACGGAGCGCCTCGGCGACGTCGTCCTGGGTCGACAGGGGGTTCGACGCGGCCAGGGCGATCTCGGCCCCGCCCGCCTTGAGGGTGCCCATGAGGACGGCGGTCTCGGCGGTGACGTGCAGGCACGCGGCGATCCGCAGCCCCTCGAAGGGCCGCTCGGCGGCGAACCGCTCACCGAGGGCGGTGAGCACCGGCATCGCCCGCGCCGCCCACCCGATCCTTAGCTCACCCGCGGCCACCAGAGCGCTGTCCACGTCTCTCCCCAGATTGCCGAAAACCCTTGGACTACCGAACCCCCGGAACGCCGGAACTCCGGATCCGCCCGGGTTCCGGATGACCATAACCCCGAACCACCGGAAGCCCGGACCGTTCCGAGCCCCGGATCACCGGACCCTCGGCCCGGCGGGATCCTGGAGCCGCCGGAACCCGGGAACTTCCTTGGCTCCCGGGCTCCGGAACCCCGGACCGTTCCGAGCCCGGATGGCCCGAAGGCCCCCGCGAAGCCGCGGGGGCCGTTGGAACCTCGACCGCGAATGTCAGTAACGGTAGTGGTCGGACTTGTAGGGGCCCTCGACGGCGACACCGATGTACTCGGCCTGGGCCTTGGTGAGCGTGGTGAGCTTCACACCCAGGGCGTCGAGGTGGAGGCGGGCGACCTTCTCGTCCAGGTGCTTGGGCAGCACGTAGACGCCGATCGGGTACTCGTCGGTCTTGGTGAACAGCTCGATCTGCGCGATCACCTGGTTGGTGAAGGAGTTGGACATGACGAACGAGGGGTGGCCGGTGGCGCAGCCCAGGTTCATCAGGCGGCCCTCGGCGAGCACGATGATCTGCTTGCCGTCGGGGAAGCGCCAGGTGTGGACCTGCGGCTTGACCTCGGTCTTCTCGATGCCCGGGATCCGAGCCAGGCCGCTCATGTCGATCTCGTTGTCGAAGTGACCGATGTTGGACACGATCGCGTTGTGCTTCATCCGGGCCATGTGGTCGGCCGTGATGATGTCGAAGTTGCCGGTCGTCGTGACGAAGATGTCGACGAGGCCGACGACCTCGTCCAGGGTGGTGACCTGGAAGCCGTCCATGGCGGCCTGCAGCGCGCAGATCGGGTCGATCTCGGTGACGATGACGCGGGCGCCCTGGCCCTTGAGCGCCTCGGCGCAGCCCTTGCCGACGTCGCCGTACCCGGCGACGAGCGCCACCTTGCCGCCGATCAGCACGTCGGTGGCGCGGTTGAGGCCGTCGATCACCGAGTGGCGGCAGCCGTACTTGTTGTCGAACTTGGACTTGGTCACCGAGTCGTTGACGTTGATCGCCGGGAAGAGCAGGGTGCCGGTCTTGAACATCTCGTACAGGCGGTGCACGCCGGTGGTGGTCTCCTCGGTGACGCCCTTGATGTTCGAGGCGACCTTGGTCCAGCGGCCCTCGTCGGAGACCGTGCGGCGGAGCAGGTCGAGGACGACGCCCCACTCCTCGGGGTCGTTCTCACCGGTGCTGGGAACGGCGCCGGCCTTCTCGTACTCGCTGCCCTTGTGGACGAGCATGGTGGCGTCGCCGCCGTCGTCGAGGATCATGTTGGGACCGTCGGCACCGGGCCACGTCAGGGCCTGCTCGGTGCACCACCAGTACTCCTCCAGGGTCTCGCCCTTCCAGGCGAAGACCGGGACACCCTGGGGGTTCTCCGTCGTGCCCTCGGGGCCGACGACCACGGCGGCGGCGGCGTGGTCCTGGGTGGAGAAGATGTTGCAGCTCACCCAGCGGACCTCCGCGCCGAGCGCGACGAGGGTCTCGATGAGCACGGCGGTCTGGATGGTCATGTGCAGCGAGCCCATGATCTTCGCGCCGGCCAGCGGCTGGGCCGCGGCGTACTCCTTGCGGACGGCCATCAGGCCCGGCATCTCGTGCTCGGCGAGCTGGATCTCCCTGCGCCCGAAGGCCGCAAGAGAAAGGTCGGCGACCTTGAAGTCCATGTGTGGTTACCCCTCTGGTTGATGGCGGCGTTCGCCTCACACCCTCGCCCGTCGCGCTCGTCCCGCGATCGGGCCTCGCTCCAAGGCCGGGCTCGCCGTTCCATCGGAACAGTCGACGCATGCGAGTTTAGGCGCCCGGAACGCCTCCGCGCACCCTTTGAACGGGTAACCTGACACAAGAATGTAAGGTTTCCCGCAAAACCGCTGGAAAGAGGTCACCGATGCGAATCACCGAGGCCGCCGGAAAGCTGGGCATGTCCCCCCGGATGCTTCGCTACCGCGAGGCGCTCGGGCTGCTCCCCCCGGTCAGGAACCAGGGCGCGCACCGGCGGTTCGGCCCCGACGAGCTCTCGGCCGTCGCCCAGAGCGTCGAGCTGGAGAAGCGGTTCGACATCTCCCCCGCCGAGCTCGCCTTCGCCCTGCGGACGCTGAGCGAACCCGCGGTCGCCCAGGCCGTACGGGACCTGGGGCTGCGGATCGGCCGCCTGCAGGCCCCCCGTAGGGCACTGGACTTCGAGAAGGAGAAGGCACTGCGCCTGCTCCAGCGCCGCACCCAGGGCTGACGCCCGGGGGCCGTGTGCCCGGGGGCGATGCCCGCTTCGCGGACCTCGCGTCCCGCCTCTCCCGGTCACCCTGCGGTCCGTGAGACCTCCTGATCACCCCGAGGTCCGGGAGATCTCCCGACCCACCCCGTCATCCGGGAAGCCTCCCGATCACCTCGTCATCCGGGAAACCCCCGGCCACCCCGTTCCACCCCGTCGTCCGGGAAGACGAAGGACCCCGGCGGCGTGCGCCGGGGTCCTTCGTCCGAGCCGGGATCCGCGCCGGGATCCGCGCCGCGAGGCGCGGGCGAACGGCGAAGCGGGGTCAGGAAGCGGGGTCAGGAAGCGGGGTCAGACGGAGCCGTTGACGCTGCTCCTGTCGAGGTCGGGCTCCAGGTAGATGACGCGGGCCTCCGGGACGGCCGCGCGGATGCGCTGCTCGGCCTCGTCGATGCCGCGGGCCACGTCGGCGGCCGTGTCGTCGTGGTCCACCGCGATCTTGGCGGCGACCAGGATCTCCTCGGGACCCAGGTGGAGCGTGCGCATGTGGATCACCCGGCTCACCTCGGGCGCGCTCTCCAGGGCGTCCGTGATGCGGGTCTCGACCTCGGGCCCCGCGCCCTCGCCGATCAGCAGCGACTTGGTCTCGATCGCCAGGACGACCGCGATCACCGCGAGCAGGACACCGATCATGATCGTGCCGATGCCGTCCCAGACGGGGTTGCCGGTTACCACGGCCATGGTCACGCCGAAGAGCGCGAAGATCAGGCCGAGCAGCGCGCCCAGGTCCTCAAGGACGATGACCGGCAGCTCGGGCGACTTGGAGCGGCGGATGAACTGCACCCACGACTGGTTGCCCCGGACGTGGTTGGACTCGATGATCGCCGTCCGGAACGAGAACGACTCGGCGACGATCGCGAAGATCAGCACGCCGAAGGCCCACTGGGGGGACGTGAGCGGCTCCGGAGCGGAGATCTTGTGCCAGCCCTCGTAGAGCGAGAACACCGCGCCGATGGTGAACAGCACCACCGCCACCACGAACGCGTAGAAGTAGCGCTCCCGGCCGTACCCGAAGGGGTGCTGGGGCGTGCGCGCCCGCTGCGCGCGCTTGCCGCCCAGGAGCAGCAGCGCCTGGTTGCCCGAGTCGGCCACCGAGTGGACCGACTCGGCGATCATCGATGACGAACCCGTGAAGAGAAACGCCACGAATTTGGCCACGGCGATCGCCAGGTTGGCCGCCAACGCCGCGATGATTGCCTTAGTACCGCCGCCCGCGCTCACGGCAGCCTCCGCTCAGCTCGTTGGGGAAAAGCTTGTTCGTTCAGGAAAGACGAGACAAGGATCCTATTGCGAAACCCTTGCCTTGAGTTCTGTGATCGCCGACACAGTGGCCGGGTCGACCCCGTACCCGAGAGCGAGGTACGTACTCGCGAAATCCCCGAGCGCGATCAGCGTGGCGAGCCGCTCCAGCGGGTGCGCCCCCTCCGCGGCGAGCTGCGTGACCGGGACGCCGCGATCCTGCGCGATCCGCACCGACACCTCCCGCTGCCGTACGACCCGGGGGTGCTCCTCCACGTCGCGCAGCACGAACAGCCGGAGGGACCTGCCGCTCTCGTCGGCGAAGATGTCGCGCTGGGCGAGCGGGCCGTCGAGGGCGGCCACCTGATCGTGACCGGCCTCGGGGAGCTCACCCCACATCGCCGGATACTTGCCGTTCGTGTTGAGCTGTCCTGCCCACCGGCGGGCCGCGACGGCCGCCAGCGGGGAGGAGCCCCAGATCATCGGCACGGTCTCGGCGAGCTCCATGGCGAGCGTCTTGCCCGGGTTGATGAACGACTCGCTCGCCGGGCGGCAGCGGTGGGCGAGGTCCTCAAGACGCTTGGCCACCTCCTCGAACACCGCCTCGCCGGCCTCGACCAGCCCGAGCTCGGCGGCGGCGACGACCAGCGGGACCGACAGCGCCCAGACCGCGGCGCGCGCCTGCCCTCCGCCCCCGACGGGCACGAACGACGCTCCCGCCTGCCTGGCGATCGCGTGGAGCGGCGAGTCGGGCCCGCCGACAGCGAGCAGGCGGCAGCCCCGGCGGACCGCCTCGGCGGCCACCGCGAGCGTCTCCTCGGTCCGGCCGGAGCGCGACACCGCGATCACCAGGTCGGTCGCGCCGACCCAGCCGGGCAGCCGGTGGGACCTGACGGTCACGATCGGCAGCGGGGCGCCGTGGCCGCACACCACGTTGAGGATGTCACCGGCGATGCCCGAACCGCCCACGCCGGCCACCACGATCGCCCGGGGCCGGCCGTCTCCGGCGAGCGAGGACAGGCCCGCCTCCAGGGCGGCCCTGCGGGAGGTGCGGACCTGCGCGGCCGAGTCGGCCACCGCCCGCAGCATGCCCGCCGGGTCGCCCTCGGTCAGCCGTTTCTGGTCGTCGAGCCGATCTGGCTCCCAGTTCACGACTTCCGGGCCTCGTCGACAAGCAGGACCGGGATGTCGTCCCGGACCGGGTAGACCAGGCCGCACGAGGCGGAGGTGCAGGACAGCTCGTCCACCTCGGGCTCGGCTCGCAGGGGGGACTTGCAGTTGGGACAGGCCAGGATCTCCAGCAGCCAGTCGTCGATCTTCACTCGTTCAGCTCCTCACGACAGCAAGGACCTCGTCCCTGATCGCTGCCATCTGAATCTCGTCGGCCGCCTCGGCGTTCAGCCTGAGCAGCGGCTCTGTGTTGGACGGACGAAGGTTGAACCACCATCCGGGACCGGAGACGGTGAGGCCGTCCAGCTCGTCGAAGGTGACGTCGTCGCGGGCCGCGAAGACCTCCCGGACCCGCTCCGTCGCCGCGCTCTGGTCGGCGACCGTGCTGTTGATCTCCCCGGAGGCTGCGTAACGAGTGTATTCGAGAAGAATGTCCGAAAGCGGCTTCTCCTGCTCCCCCAGCGCGGCCAGCACGTGCAGCGCGGCCAGCATGCCGGAGTCGGCGAACCAGAAGTCCTTGAAGTAGTAGTGAGCGGAGTGCTCGCCGCCGAAGACCGCGCCGGTCGCGGCCATCTCGGCCTTGATGAACGAGTGGCCCACGCGGGTGCGGACCGGACGGCCGCCGTGCTCGGCGACGATCTCCGGGACGCCCCTGGAGGTGATCAGGTTGTGGATGATCGCGGCCCCGGGGTGCCTGCCCAGCTCGCGGACCGCGACCAGGGCGGTGATCGTGGACGGGGAGACGGACTCGCCGCGCTCGTCGACCACCCAGCAGCGGTCGGCGTCGCCGTCGAAGGCGAGGCCGATGTCGGCGCCCACGTCGAGCACGGCCTTCTGCAGGTCGCGCAGGTTGTCGGGCTCGATGGGGTTGGCCTCGTGGTTGGGGAAGGTGCCGTCGAGCTCGAAGTAGAGGGCGGTCAGCTCGACCGGCAGCCCCTCGAACACCGTCGGGACCGTGTGGCCGCCCATCCCGTTGCCCGCGTCGACCACGACCCGCAGCGGCCGGATGCCGGACAGGTCGACCAGGGTGCGCAGGTGGTCGGCGTAGCCGCGCAGCAGGTCGCGCTCGGAGACCGTCCCGCCGCCCTCGCCGCCGAGGCCGCCCGAGGCCAGGATCGCGGCGGCCCGGTCGCGGATCTCGACGAGCCCGGTGGCGCCGCCGATCGGCACGGCACCCGCCCTGCACATCTTCATGCCGTTGTAGCGGGCCGGATTGTGGCTGGCGGTGAACATCACGCCGGGCAGGCCGAGGCTGCCGCTCGCGTAGTAGAGCAGGTCCGTGGAGCCCAGGCCCGCGTTGATCACGTCGGCCCCCCGCGAGGTCGCCCCCCGGGTGAAGGCCGCGGCCAGCGGCACCGACGACTCGCGCATGTCGTACGCCACGACGGCGGTCTCGGCCCCGGTCACCTCGACGAAGGCCGCGCCGACCGCCTCGGCGGTCTCCTCGTCGAACTCGTCCGGCACGACACCACGGACGTCGTACGCCTTGAAGATCTTGGCGAGGTCGCCCACTCCAGCTCCACCCTTTGCGTCGTGTTCGTGACCCCCAGCCTAGTAGGGTCAGCGGTCGCGCTGGGGCTGAGCGGAGCGCAGCACTCGCAGATGACCTCGGCGGCCGACCTCGACCCCCTGGCCGACCGGCTCGGTGCCACCGCTCGGCGCGGGTCTGGCCGCCTCGCGGACCGCGTTGGCGAGGGCCTCCAGGTCGTCGGTGCTCGGCGGGGCACCGTCGGTCGGCAGGCGCACCACCTCCCAGCCTCTGGGGGCGGTGAGCCGCTCGGCGTGCTCGGCACACAGGTCGTAGCAGTGCGGCTCGGCGTACGTCGCCAAGGGCCCGAGAACAGCGGTCGAATCGGCGTAGACGTACGTGAGCGTGAAAACGGCAGGCTGACTGCACGCGGTGCGGGAACAGCGGCGGACGGGGCTCACGGTGGGACCGTATCCGGTAAGCGTCCGGGGCGCCACTATCTGAGCGCTCTTAACGAGCGTGTCGCCACAATTCGGACACGTGTCCCGGCTTCCACCCGCCTGTACGGCTTACACCCCCTGTCCGCACGTCCCCCGGCGGCACCTCCCCCCCACCCACGCACCCGCCGTCACGACTCCCGCTCGGCCGCGTTCCCGCCGTCAGGGGTCCCACTCGTCCGCGCCTCCCCCACCCGCGCATCGCCGTCGTCCTCCCGGTGGTACCTCCCGCCACTCACGCACCCGCTGTCACGGCTCCCGCCCGGCCGCGTTCCCGTCACAGCACCTCCCCCCACCCACGCCCCCACCGTCACGGCACCTCCTCCCGTCCGGGCCCCGCCGTCTCCCGCCCCCGGCGCCGCCCGCGCTCCGGCCTACGGCACCTCCCGCCCCCGTCCGGGTCACGTCTAAGCTGGGGCCGTGAGCCCGGCACCCGGCAGACCCCGTTCTCCCCGCAGGCGCGACAGGCACGGTCGCGGCCTGCGCGGCCCGCTGGCGCCCTCGCACGTGCCGATCGCCAAGGCCCGCAGCGAGCGGTTCGACGATCTCGTCCTCGACGCCGTCGACCGGCTCAAGCCCCGATGGGCCAAGCAGCTGTCGGCCGTGGAGTTCGCGGTCGAGGAGGTCCCGCCGATCAGCGAGCTGGGCGACGGCCCCGGGCTGCTGACCGGCGAGCCCATCCCGTTCGGGCGCGCGGAGCCCGCCGCGGGGACCCGCCCGGCCGTCGTGATCATCTACCGCCGCCCCCTGGAGAGCAGGGCACGCGACCGCGACCACCTGGGCGCGATGGTCCACGAGGCGGTGGTGGAGCAGGTCGCGGGCCTGTTCGGCCTCTCCCCCGAGTCGGTCGACCCCGGTTTCGACGACCACGACTGACCCACGCCTCGCAGGGCGGCCACGACCGCCCCCGCCACGTCCCGTGGCGGGACCACGCCTGACCCGCCGGGCATCGAGGGCGACCCGACGTTCCAGCCGTCCCCCAAGCTCTCAGGGCCTCAGGGCAGGACGGTCGCGGCGGACTCGGCGATCGGGGGGACCAGGGCCCACATGCGGGCGGGGGCGAGCGGCTGCACGGTCAGCGCGAGCCCGTCCTTGAGCCGCTCCTCCATGACACGCCCGCCGTAGACCGGCCCCGAGCCGGGCAGCGGCTGTACGACCACCGCGAAGGACCCGTCCATCTTCTTGAGCGAGACCTGCTTGGTCCGCGAGGCGGGTACCTCCACCTCGAACGGCTCCCCCGGCTCGCCCTCGCGCGGGATCACCTGCACGCTCACCGCGCCCGCCGCGTCCGGCGCGGTCAGCAGCAGCCGGGAACCCGTCTTGCCGCCCGCGCGGTTGTCCGCCACGACGCTGCCCAGGTCGATGGGGCCCGCCCCGGCGGTGAAGGCCACGTCGGTCTTCGAACCGGTGCCGGTGGCGACGAGCCCGGCGACGATCGGGGTCTCCGAGGTGAGCACCAGCGCGGACGGCTGGCCGCCGATCCCGCTGGACAGGTCGACGGCGGCGACGGAACCGGCGGGCACCTCGACGAGCTCGCGGCCCTCCAGCGCGTACGTCCCCTCGGGGGTGAGGGCCTTGACCTCCACCAGCGTGTCGACCTCCTCGGCGGAGGCGACGAGCAGCTCGCGCTTCCCGCCGCCGCCGGGGATGCCCGGCACGACGACACGGGTGGCGGGGGCGGCGGAGACGGGCAGCCAGTCCACGCCGCGCCCGTCGTTCATCATCGCCCGCGCCGCGGCGGTGACCCGCCCGGAGCTGGTACGGACCTGTATCGCCAGGACGAGCGCGGAGGGCGCGAGATCCAGGACCTTGATCGTGCGGCTCTGCCCCGGCTTGAGGGTGAACACGCCGCCGGTGTCGTCGAACACCGGGCCCTCACCCGTGTAGACCAGGATCTCCGCGACGGCCGGGGCGAGGTCGGCGTTGGTCAGGTACAGCGTGACGTCCGCCGCGGCCGGTCCCGGCCCGATCAGCCAGGTGCTCGCCACCGGCTCGGCACAGCGCGTCCCGGCCAGTCCCCGATGCTCCCCCGACTTCTCCCTGCGGGTCTGCGCCACCTCCAGGCCCGCGGCCATGCTCCCGTCGGCCGCGACGACGAGGGGCGGCGAGGAGGCCGGCACCTCGTCGTGCCAGAGACGGCCGGGGACGTCGACGGTGGCCAGGGTCTTGTCCCCGGTGACGAGCGTCGCGGAGCCCGGCTCCCGGCTGCCGGGCGGGGCGACCACGCCGACGGAGGTGTCGCCGGGCGCCGGGCAGACGGCCGTCACCGAGGCGACGGGCACCCTCTCGAACCCCGGCGCGGGGGCGGTGACGGCCGGCGGCTGGGTGGCGTAGGCGACCCCGTACAGGGCGAGCAGGGCCACCAGGACCAGCACCAGCAGGCTGAACCGGTTCTCGATCAGGGATTTCACCGGGCGGCCAGCTCTCTGCGAGGCTCGGACAGGTCCTGGGCGACGGCGGGCTCGTCGGGCTCGGCGCGCGACCCCGGCGCGGCCAGGACCGAGACGATCAGCACCAGCACGGCCTGGGCCCAGAGCCAGCGGCCGTGCCAGGGGTCGCCGGGCGGCGTGATGGGAAGGGCGATCGGCTGGGTGAGCCGCCACACGCCGACCGCGCGGGACAGGCTCATCCTCGCGAGCGAGGGCTGCGAGTCGAGCGCGTGGCTGATCTCCGGGTCGACGGGCGCGGTCACCACGACGAACCGCACGCCGTGGGCGGCGAGGACCCGGGCGTCGTCACCGCCCCTGCCGGACACCAGCCCGGCCGCGGCGACCCGGACCAGCTCCCTGGGACCGTCGGGGACGGGGATGTCGGCCTCGCCGATCACCGGGGTGCGTCCGCGCAGCACGGTGAAGAGCAGGCCGCCCGGCGAGGCGCGCAGCAGCAGGGTCCGCTCGCCGCTCGCGGAGTTCTCCGCGGCGAGGGCGGGCACGACGTCGCGTACGGTCCCGCGGAGGGGGCCGTCCACGCCCTTGGTCATCCACATGCCCGCCGCGAGCAGCGGCGTGGAGAACGCGACCAGCACGACGCCGAACGCGGCGACCCTGCGCAGGCCCCCTGCCCGCCGGAACTCCACGACCCTGTCGGCGGTGAGTGCCGCCACCACGAGCATGCCGGTGGCGGCGAAGGCGAGCGGCACGCCCGGCCAGGCGGGCGCCTCGACGTCGCCGTTGATCGAGGTGACGGTGGTCCTGCTCACCAGGATCGCCACCAGCACGCCGAAGAGCGCGACACCCCAGCCGACCGCGATGACCATCCGGTTGCGGCGCATCAGCAGCGCGAGCAGGCAGGCGGCGAGGAGGCCGCCGGTCACCCAGAGCGGCGGCAGGCCGGGGCCGCCGGGGCTGAGCAGCAGCAGCGACCCGGCGGGCAGCCCGGGGTCGACCAGCGCGGGCTGGTGCAGCCCGGCCTCCAGCAGGAGCTGCCCCGGGTCGGCGGCCACCTGGGCCATCCAGGGGAACAGCAGGGCCACCGGGACGGCGAACGCCACGAGCATCGAGACCGCGACGCCCCTGCGCGGGAAGGCGAGCGCGGCCAGCGCGCCGAGGATCGCGGTCAGCGGGTAGACCAGCGGGGCGAAGGCCGTGCCGACGGCGAGGAGGAGTCCCAGCCCCCAGGCGGCGCGACGGGCGCGGCGCCGCTCCCCGGTGAGCACCGTGGTGGCGAGCGCCGCGTAGACGGGCAGCAGCACGAAGACCACCGCGGTACCGAGCCGCCCCGCGGCGACCGCTCCGGTGGCGACCGGCAGGAGGGCGTACGAGGAGGCGAGCCAGACTCTGGTCCAGCGGCCGGGGATCATCGACCGGGTGGCCACGTACGCGGAGACGCCCGCCAGCGGCACGCAGCCGAGCAGCAGCAGCGACACCGCGAGCCACGTCTTGCCGAACAGCAACGTGGAGAGCACGGCCAGCACCGCCACGTAGGGCGGGGTCCACGCGTCGGTGCCCAGGCCCACCTGGTGGTAGCTCTCGCGGTAGAGGTTCCACAGGTCGGAGGCCCCGCCGATCACCGGGACGAGCGCTCCGCCGCCCAGCCTGGCGCCGCCCGTCACCGCGCGCTCGGCGACCAGCGTGACCACGAGGAGCGCGATGAAGAGCAGGACGCCGGGGTTGCCGAAGACGCGCTGCATCACCCCGGCGTCGGTGAGCAGCTCCTCGCCGTCCTCCTGCGCGTTCGGCGAGGCGGCCACGGCGTGGTGGCGGCCCTCGGACGCCACGAACCCGCCCCCGGCCAGGTAGCTCTGGGCCCGTTCGACGAGCCGCCGGTAACCGGCGCCGGACGGGGTGAGCAGCCTGCTGACCGCCGCGTACGCCTGCCGTCTGCCCTTGGCCCGCGCCCGCCGGGCTTTGATCATCCGGACGGGGTGGCCGAAGACCGAGCCGAAGGCGAGGAACTCGTCCAGCGCGTTGGCGGGCTGCTTGGCCACCAGGAACAGCGCCGTGCGGAAGAGCGACCCGAACGCGTTGCGCACCAGCGCCCACAGCAGCGGCCGGGCGGGCAGGTTCGCCATCACGACGAAGAGGGCGTTGCGGCGGTCCAGGCGGCGGGGGTGGTCGCCGCTGGCGGTGATGCGGCGCCGTCGCCGGGTGGCGGCCTCGGCGTGCCAGGCGACCGCCCGGGTGACGTTCTGCACGCGGTACCCGGCGGTCCTGACGCGCCAGCACAGGTCGAGGTCGTCGCGGAACAGCGGCAGCGCGGGGTCGAGCCCGCCGACCTCCTCCCAGACGTCCCTGCGGATCAGCATGCCCGCGGTGGAGACCGAGAGGACGTCCCTGGTCCCGTCGTACTGCCCCTGGTCGAACTCGCGGGGCTCCAGCCCGGTGTCCCTGCGGCCGGTACGGTCGACGGTGACGCCGACCTCCAGCAGGAGCCGCCGGTCGAGCCAGTCGCGGAGCTTGGGGCCGAGCACCGCCGCCTTGGGGTCGGCGTCGGCGGCCTCCAGCAGGAGCCGCAGGGCGTGGACGTCCGGGGCGCAGTCGTCGTGCAGCAGCCAGATCCACTCCCGGCCGCCGCCGGGGCCGAGCCGGTCGAGGACCTCGGCGACGGCCTCGCCGAAGCCGGTCGAGCGCGGCAGGGTGAGCACCGCCCTGTCGCCGAGGGCCTCGGTCAGCAGCGCGGCGCTGCCGTCCCTGCTGCCGTTGTCGACCCCGACGGCCCGGTCCACCGGGCGGGTCTGCCTGAGCAGGGCTTCCAGGGTCTCTCCCAGCCAGCGGGATCCGTCGTGGGAGACGACGATCGCGGTGACGGTGTGCTGGGGGCGCTGGGGGTGCGGGGGGTCGGTGATGGACATACGTCCCGTGTTCAGGAGTGGTGGTGATCGGCGCGACAACGATACGGCACCCTCTGTCTGACTATGTCTTACACCTGGTCGCGCGCACGAAAAAAGGGTCACGCGACCGACGGTCACGTGACCCCGTGGACATATTCGTCAAGCGCCTCGGAGAGGCGTCACATATCTCTGTCAGACCGCTCGACCGCCTCCGGCACGTCTTCCGTGCGCGTCGGTGCCGACCGGTGTTCGTGGTGCGGGTGTTCGTCGTGTTCGTGTCGATCGGTTGGGTCAGTTGGATCAGTGTTCATAGTGTTCGTCGGTGCTCGGACGTCCGGACCGGCCGGATCCCGGAGCGCTCTAAACCTTCCGGCCCTCCGGCCTTCCGGTCACGGACGGCTCAGACCGCCTCGCGCTTGATCCGGCGGCGTTCACGCTCCGACAACCCACCCCAGATTCCGAACCGCTCGTCATGCTCGAGTGCGTACTCAAGACACTCGGCACGCACCTCGCAGGAGCGGCAAACCTTCTTGGCCTCGCGGGTGGACCCTCCCTTCTCCGGGAAGAACGCCTCCGGGTCGGTCTGCGCGCACAAGGCGCGCTCCTGCCAGCCAAGCTGCTCTTCAGCGATGCTCTCCTGTGCGATGACCAGGTCGGCCACTGCACACCTCCCTGCCGCACGCCCGCAAAATTGGAGCCCCCCTATGAACGCCTCCCCCTTACCCACCCAGAGGAAGGCGTAACAACACGTGTGTAATTACACGCGCGTGCCCGGTGTGGCGTCAAGCGGCATGCTGGTATCCGGGGAAAGACCTGCTCTCCCCGGTTGTGGGTCGTGTGCCTGCCACGACGGCAATTGCACCAGGTGATCGCTTCGACCGCCAGGGGCTCAGTGCTCTCGGCGGTCGGAACCGTACCAGGACATGTTCTGATCCTGACCGGGGCCCACCCTCTCTCTATCCGGGGTTTCCTCATCCGTGACCTGACCTGGGCGTTGTTCGGGCTTGTAGATCGCCGTGGGGTCTATCGGCTGCGAGTCCCAGGTCCTGGCGGCGGGCGCGGGACCGCTCAGCGGGTCGCCCTGGTAGGCGTTCGGGTCGAACCGGAGCGTCGCCTCCGACTGGGGGTCCCACTGGTGGGACTGCGCCTGGGACGGGGCCTGGGACTGGGCCTGGTACGGCGGCGTCTGCGAACCCTGGGAGGGCGGGGAGGACGGGGAGGGCTGGGGAACCTGCGGGTTCTGCGGGTTCTGCGGGTTCTGCGCGGGCTGGGGGTGCTGGGAGTGCTGGGGATTCTGCGGGTGCCCGAACGGGCTCTCGTAGCTCGCGGAGCCGTACTCGGAGACGCGCGGCTGGGACTCGGTGCCGCCCTGCTGGGCCTGCTGCTGGTAGCTCTCCGCCTGCTGGTAAGCCTGGGCCATCTGCTGGGACCTGAGGTCCACCGGGTCGGGCGCGGGGTAGGACGGGCCCTGCTCGGCCTGGCGTCCGAACTCCGCGCCGGAGTAACCGCTGAACGGCTGGCCGTAGTTCTCCGGGGGCTGCGGGAAGGACTGCGGCTGCTGGCCGTCGAACGGCGGGCGCGGCCGGTCGTCGAGCGGCTGTCCCTGGCGCCCGTCGGCGGGCGGGTAGGGCGCGGGGGCCTGCTGCTCGGGCTGGTGACCGTACCCGGACGACTGCTCCTGCTGCCCGAAGCCCTGGTCCTGCTGCCTGCCGAAGCCCTGGGGCTCGGACCGCTGGTAGCCCAGCGGGTCGGCCTGGGGGTCGGTCTGCGGGTAGCCCTGCGGCTCCGGCTGCTGGTACCCCTGCTGCTCGGGCTGCCGCCGGGAACCCGACGGCTCCTGCCCGTACGACGGGGAAGCCGGGGATACCGGCGAGATCGGGGATACCGGGGAGGTCGGAGGCCCGGCCTGCTGGCCGAAGAGCGGGTCGAACTGCCCGGAGGACGCGCCCTGCCCGTAGTCGGCCTGCTGCCGGTCAGAGCGCTGGCCGTACGAGGAGTCGGTCTGCCCGTACGACGTGGATTCCGAGTACTGGGAGTAGCTCGGGAGCTGGGGGCTGGAGTGCCGCCCGGAGCTCGACGACTGCGGCTCCTGCCCGTACGCGGGAGAGGCCGGGGAAGCCTGGGAGACCGGAGCCGCCAGGGGAACCGGAGAGGCCGGGGAGACCGGAGCGGCTGGGGAGGTCGGAGGCTCGGCCTGCTGGCCGAAGCCCTGCGACTCCGGCTGCCCGTAGGACGAGTCGGGCTGCCCGTACGACTCCTGCCCGTACGACGAGGAGTCGGGGAACTGGGGGTAGCTCGGCAGCCGGGGTTCCGTCTGGGCCTGCGGCTCCACGGGGGCGGCGTAGACCGGCGGGTCGTAGGCCGCGGCCGGCGGGTCGTACGGCTTCGCCGGGGCCGGGGGCTGGACGTCCGCCGCGACGTACGGGCTCGGCGTGTAGCCCGAGGCCGGATCCGCGGGCTGCGACGGCTGCGGATAGCCCTGTCCCTGTCCCTGTCCCTGTCCCTGGGGTTCCGGCTGCGGGTAGGAGTCGGCCTGGGGGGCGTACGGCTGGTTCTCGGCGGGCGGCGCGTAGGGGGCCTGGGCGTACCCGTCACCGGCCTGCGGCCCGGGGGACGCCTGCGGGACGGGCTGCGCGTGGGAGGGCGCCTGCCGGCCGTACCCCTCCGGAGCCCCGGCGGAGCTGTGGGAGGGCGCGGGCGGAAGCGCGGGGCGGTTGTACGGGGGCTGCGGGGCCGGAACGGGCGGAGCCTCCTGCGGGTAACCCTGGCCGTTCCGCGGCCCCTGGTCCTGCGGATGACCGTGACCACCCTGCGGGCCTTGGGGACCCTGGTCCTGCGGGTAGCCGTGACCACCCTGCGGACCGGGACCCTGCGGACCCTGGAGACCGGGACCCTGCGGGCCCTGCGGCCCCTGGGGGTGGACGCCGCCCTGGGGGTGGGGGTACGCGCCCTGAGGACCCTGCGGTCCCTGCGGACCCTGGGGGTGCTCCTGGAAAGGGGCCTGTCCCTGCGCGGGAACGGGCGGCCGGCCGTAGGCGTCGTACCGCTGGTCCTGCCGGTGCTCCGGGGAGCGGCCGAAGCCGCCGTCCTCGCGGAAGGCGTCGGCGCGCGAGCCCGCGGGGACCGCCTTCGGCAGCACGTACAGCAGCGCGACCGCGGCCAGCGCGAGGGCGGGCAGGTTGACGAGGAGGAACTCGACCTTCCTCAGGAAACCCTCGCCCCCGCCGAACAACCCGCTGACCAGGCCGATCAGGCCGAACAGCACGGAGAGCCCGAGCGTGCCGGCCACCACGAGGGCCATCGCCTTCAGCCGCTGGATCACCGGGCCGAGGTTGGTCGCCAGCAGCACTCCGCCGACGAGCAACGCGGGGACGAGCGGCGAGGTGAGCCGTCCCAGGGAGTCAGCCGCGCGCTCGGCGAAGGACGACGATCCGCCCCCCACCAGCAGGCGTTCGATGCCGACGAGAACGCTCGTGGACGCGACGGCGACCATGAGCCACGCCGCCGGTTCACGGAGCCGGACTGCCTCGACATTGATCACAACTACCCCCATAGGGTCTTTAGGTAAACCCGGGTCAGTTTTGCACATGGCTGACTTTGTTGCCGGTGGTCCCAGGAAGCCCACCAGTCCCATAAGTACTCCATTACACCCTATAAGCCCACATTTCGGGCGGCCAATCAGGCGATCCGGCCAGGGCGCCCCCCTCCCGTAACGATCATGAAAAGACTACTGCGGACCGCCCGCCGACACCCCGCCGACAGGCTCGGTGACCTAGTGGAACACTGGACGCCATGCGCATCGTGTCCCTCGCCGGCGGCATCGGCGGCGCCCGTTTCCTGCGGGGCCTCCTCACCACGGCCCCCGATTCCGAGATCACCGTCATCGGCAACACCGGTGACGACATCAGCCTCTACGGCCTGCGGGTCTGCCCCGACCTCGACACCGTGATGTACACGCTGGGCGGCGGCATCGACGAGGAGCAGGGCTGGGGGCGGCGGCAGGAGTCGCACGTCGTCAAGGAGGAGCTGGCCGCCTACGGCGCCGAACCGCAGTGGTTCGGCCTCGGCGACCGCGACTTCGCCACCCACATCGTCCGCACCCAGATGCTCGACGCCGGATATCCCCTGTCCGCGGTCACCGAGGCGCTGTGCGCCCGCTGGCGGCCGGGCGTGCGCCTGATCCCGATGAGCGACGACAGGACCGAGACCCACGTGGTCATCTCCGACGAGCGGGGCCGCCGCGCCGTCCACTTCCAGGAGTGGTGGGTGCGGCTGCGCGCCTCGGTCCCGGCCGAGCAGATCATCCTGGTCGGCGCCGACCAGGCCTCCCCCGCCCCCGGCGTGCTGGAGGCCGTCGCCGACGCCGACGCGGTCATCCTCCCGCCGTCCAACCCGGTCGTCAGCATCGGCACGATCCTGCAGATCAAGGGCATCCGCGAGGCCCTGGAGGGCAAGACCGTCGTCGGCGTCTCGCCCATCGTCGGCGGCGCCCCCGTCCGGGGCATGGCCGACGCCTGCCTGACCGCGATCGGCGTGGAGACCACCGCGCAGGCGGTCCTCGAACTGTACGGATCGCCGCTGGTGAACGGCTGGCTGGTCGCGGAGGAGGACGCCGGGGTGGCCCTCGGCGGCGTCGAGGTCGAGGCCCGCCCGCTGATCATGCACGACGTCGAGTCCGCCGCCGCCATCGCCCGCGCCGCCCTGGACATGGCCGTGCGGCTCGCGGGCCGGAACGCCGCGCCCTCGGCACCGTACGGGGAGGGCGCGCGATGAGCAGGCTCAGGCGCGGGCTGGAGGAGCCCGCCGACGTGAGGCTGGAGATCTTCCCCGTCCCCGGCATCCCCGAGGTGCGCGAGGGCGACGACGTCGGGGAGCTGATCGCCACCGCCATGCCCGACCTGCGCGACGGCGACATCCTCGTGGTCACCTCGAAGATCTCCAGCAAGGCCGAGGGCCGGGTGCTGCGCGGCGTGAGCCGCGCCGAGGCCGTCGGCGCGGAGACGAGGCGGGTCGTCGCCCGCAGGGGTGAGACCGTGATCGCCGAGACGGCGCACGGGTTCGTCATGGCCGCCGCCGGGGTCGACGCCTCCAACACCCGCCCCGGCACGGTCGTCCTGCTGCCCGCCGACCCGGACGCCTCCGCCTCGGCCGTACGGGCGCGCGTCAAAGAGCTGCTGGGCGTGTCGGTCGGGGTGGTCGTCTCCGACACCTTCGGCCGCCCGTGGCGCAACGGCCAGACCGACATGGCCGTCGGCCTCGCGGGGGTGACCCCCGCGCTCGACTACCGGGGCATGTCCGACGACCACGGCAACGCGCTGGAGGTCACCCTGACCGCGGTCGCCGACGAGTTCGCCGCCGCCGCCGACCTGGTCAAGGGAAAGGTCGCGCAGACCCCGGTGGCGGTGATCAGGGGCCTGGCGGAGTACACCACCGAGGACGACGGGCCGGGGGTCGGCGAGCTGCTCCGCCCGTCCGCCGACGACATGTTCCGGTACGGCTCGCGCGACGTGGTCTTCGCCCGCAGGACCGTCCGCGAGTTCTCCGCGGAGCCCGTGGACGGCGCCCTGGTCCGCAGGGCGGTCGACGCCGCGATCGCCGCGCCCGCCCCGCACCACACCACCCCGTGGCGGTTCGTCCTGCTGGAGTCCGCCGGGACCCGCGAGAAGCTGCTCGACGCCATGCGGGAGGCCTGGATCGCCGACCTGCGGGGGGACGGCTTCTCCGAGGAGTCGATCGTCAAGCGGGTCAGGCGGGGCGACGTGCTGCGCGCGGCCCCGTACCTGGCGGTGCCCTGCCTGGTGACGGACGGCTCGCACACCTACCGGGACGACCGGCGCAACGCGGCCGAGCGGGAGATGTTCGTGGTCGCGACCGGCGCGGGGGTGCAGAACTTCCTGGTCCAGCTCGCGGTGGAGGGCCTGGGCTCGGCCTGGGTGTCGTCCACGATGTTCTGCCGCGACGTGGTCCGCGAGGTCCTCGACCTGCCCGCGGGCTGGGACCCGATGGGCGCCGTCGCCATCGGCCACCCCGCCGCCCCGCCCAGGGACCGCGCCCCCAGGCGGGCGGCGGACTTCATCGTCGTCCGCTAGGACTTCCCGTCGTCCCCGTCGTCCTCGTCGTCCTCGTCGTCCTCGTCGTCCTCGTCGTCCTCGTCGTCCTCGTCGTCACCGGCGCCTGTCCGGACCGGTCCGGACGGGCGACCCGGTCCCGTCGGGGCCGGGCCTCCCGTCGGACCGGATCAGATCCCCGTGCGGACCTGTGCGGACCTGTGCGGACCCGGCCGGAGCTCGGCCGGAGCCCGGTCCCGGCCGGGCCGGATCCTCGCCCGGAGCTGTTCGGCTCCGGTCGGAGCCCGGTCCCGGGGCGGGTCTCCCCGTTCGGACCTGCGCAGACCCGTTCGGACCTGCGCAGACCCGTTCGGAGCCGGGCCCCGGCCGGGATCAGCTCTCCTCGCCCCCGTCGAGTTCCATCGCCCGGTTGATGTCGACGAGCGAGTCCTCGTAGCGGCCGAGGGCGCGCAGGACCTCGCCCCTGCGGATGTAGGCCCAGGTGTACTCGGGGTCGATCTCGATCGCCCTGCTGAGGTCGGCCACCGACTCCTCGTTCCGCCCGAGCTCGTGCATGACCGCCCCGCGGCTCGCGAGGGCGCGGTCGTTGTCGGGCTCCAGCTGGAGGGCGTGGTTCAGGTCTCCGAGCGCCTCCTCGAACGCGTCCATCATGCGGTGCGTCTCCCCGCGCGAAACGAGCGCCCAGACGTTGTTCGGCTCCATGCTCAGGGCGTGGGAGAAGTCCGTGATCGCGTCCGCGTAGCGGTCCATCTGGTAGTACAGGTCGCCGCGGGCGTTGTACAGGTCGGCGTCCTCGGGAGCGACCGTTATCGCCCGCATCAGGTCGGTCTCCGCGTCGTCGTACCGTTCGAGCCCGCGCAGCAGCCTCGCCCTGTCGCTGAGCAGCCAGACCTGGTCCGGGGTCAGCTCGATCGCGCGGTCGAAGTCGGCCAGGGCCTCGGCGGGCCGCCCGAGCCCCGCGTACGCCTGACCACGGCTGCCGATCGCGAACGCGTACCCGGGGTCGATCCCGATCGCGCGGTCGAAGTCGGCGACGGCCTCCTCGAACCGCCCCATCCTCCGGTACAGCTCACCCCGGTTGGCCCACGCGATGTCGTCGCCGGGATTGAGCCCGAGCACCTCGGTCAGGTCCGCGGCCGCCTCCTCGAAGCGCTCCATCTCCGTGTAGGTCTTGGCACGCTCGATGAGCAGCCTCCGCCGCTGCCCGCCGCCCCCTGAACTCGCCTCACTCACACGCCCAGCCCTCTCTCTAGATCACCCAGCGATCGTAGGCGGTATGCCCCGATAAGGCACCACGATTTCATCATGTCCGCCTGGTCGCGGGCGAGATGGGCGACGCTCAGGCGGGGGTGCGGCAGGTGGGGTGGCACAGCCGCCTGGCGAGGGCGGACAGGAAGACGTCGATGATCTCCTCCGGACCCTGGGCGACGTGCAGGGAGCCGTTGGTGACGGAGGTGACCTGGGTGAGGGCGGCGCGGTCGAGGTCGGTGCCGAAGGCGAGGACGACGACCTGGACCGGCGCCTCGGGGTCCCACTCGTCGCGCAGCGCCCGTACCAGATCGGCGCCCGAGACCCCCCTGCCGTCGTCCTTCCCCGCCGTGATGACGACCAGGGTGTTGTTCATCTCCTCGTCGTAGACCTCGGTCATCTCCCGGAACCCGGCGAGGATCGAGTCGTACAGGGCGCTGGGCTCCTTGGATGAGGCGCGCAGGGTGCGGGTCAGCTCCTCCAGTCGGCCGCGCCGGACGACCTGCCCGCCGTCGGGCTCGACGACCGGGCCGACGCGCACCCGCTCGCGCTGGTCGGGGCCCTTGGCCGAGGAGAAGTCCCACAGGCCCATGTGGGTGGAGTCGGGGAAGAGCTGCAGGCCGAGCCTGGCGGCCTCCAGTGCGACGGCGAGCCTGGTCCTCCCCTTCCGTCCCCTGATCGGCTCCGCCATGTGCCTGCCGGTGTCGGCCATGACCAGGATGTTGGTCGGCGGGGCGAGCCTGCTCCACGCCTCCAGCGCCTCGTCGATCATGGCGGGCAGGATGGTCGGGCGGGTGCGGGGCGCCTCGGTGGGGATCCCGGGTCCGGGTGAGTACGGGCCCAGGGAGCCGTCCGCCGAGCGGAAACCCGCCCTGCGGGCCCCCTCCTGGGTCTCCGCGGAGCGCAGCCAGGCGGCGAAGGCCCGCGACCCGCCCGCCTTCGCCTCGTCGGAGGAGGTGACCACGTACGGGTAGTCGAGGTTGATCGTCCCCTCGCGGGGGTGCAGGGCGACCACCGGGTCGTCGGACGGCAGGCGGTTGTGCGCCCACACCGCCGACTCCGGCACGATCACCACCGGCCGCTTCCAGAAGGAACGGTCGTCGACGGTGGCGAGCATGCTCCTGTAGTCGGGCGCCGACCCCGCCTGCGCCCAGCGGACGAACGCGGTGAGCGCCCGGTCGGCCTCGGGGCCGCTGCCGACCACGTCCCTGGCCGCGGCCACGGTGGCGATCCCGGCCCCCGCGAGCGACGGGTCGGGGACGCGGACCATGTCGGGCTCGTTCTCGTTCGGCTGGATCCGGCCGCGGGTGGTCGCGGGGAAGACCATCCGCCAGTTCATGTCGGTCCTGCCCAGGGCGAAGCGCCGGGCGAGGGACTTGCGGGTGGCGAAGACGAGGGGCGAGGTCGCCACGACGGTCTCGGTCCCGGCCAGGTCCGCGGCGCCCTGCTTGCGGGCGAGGCGGAGCCAGGCCGAGGAGTCGGAGATCCAGCCGTCGGGGCGGCTGCTGAGCACCCCCGCGGTGCCGCCCAGCAGGGTCCGCAGCACGGTGGCGGGCGGCTGCTCGGTCACCTGCACGAGCACGCACCGGCCGTCGACGCCCGTCCGGCTCCGGTTGAACCGCCCCGCCGCCTCCATCACGGTCGGGGCGATGTCGACGGCCGCGGCGACGCCGACCAGCACCGGGTCGCGGGCCGAGCACGAGTTCCCCACCCGGCCGGACACCAGGGCGGCACCGCCCGCCAGGGCGACCGCGATCGCGACCGCCGCCAGCGACAGGCGCAGGCGGGCCTGCCGCCGGCGCCGCGCGATGCCCGCGGCCACCCGGTGTCGACCGGAGGAGGACAAACCCGTACCTCTCCCTACATACGCCTACAAGGGAATGATGATTGTGCCCACGAACCTCTCACGAAAGACGGCCGGACGTAGAACTCGTTATAACTTCGCCGACGGCTCCAGGGAGAGCAGCGGGAGGGCGTTGGGGCGGACGCTGCGGCAGACGCCGTCGCTCGCCCTGGCCGCGGCCACCCGCTCGGCGTCCGGCACGCCGTAGGAGGTGGTCCGCTGCCGGACCGGCCTCCCGGCCGGGGCGACCATGGCCTCGATCTCGCTGATCGTCTTGAACGAGCCGTTCTCCGACCCGGCCATCCTGCTGATCGTCTCCTCCATCAGCGTGCCGCCGAGGTCGTTCACCCCGCCCAGCAGCACCTCGCGGCAGAGCCCGTCCTGGAGCTTCACCCACGAGCACTGGATGTTGGCGATCGCGCCGTGCAGCAGCACGCGGGCGAGCGCGTGCACGGCCCGGTTCTCCCGTGCCGTCGGCCCGGGGCGGGCGATCCCCGCCAGGTAGATGGGCGCGCTGTGGTGCACGAACGGCAGCAGCACGAACTCGGAGAACCCGCCGGTCTCCTCCTGGATGCGGCGGATCAGCCGGATGTGCTGCACCCAGTGCGCGTGGTTGTCGACGTGGCCGTACATCATCGTGGAGGTCGTCGGGATGCCCACCCGGTGCGCGGTGGAGATCACCTCGACCCACTCCCTGGTCGGGAGCTTGCCCTTGGTCAGCACCCAGCGGACGTCGTCGTCGAGGATCTCGGCCGCTGTGCCCGGGAGCGAGTCGACGCCCGCCTCCCGTGCGGCGACCAGCCAGTCCTCGATGGACAGGTTGGTACGGCTGGCGCCGTTGATGACCTCCATCGGCGAGAACGCGTGGACGTGCATCTCCGGCACCCTGGCCTTCACCGCCTTGGCGATGTCGAAGTACGCGGTGCCGGGCATGTCGGGGTGGATGCCGCCCTGCATGCACACCTCGGTCGCCCCGGCCTGCCACCCCTCCCAGGCGCGGTCGGCGACCTGCTCCAGCGACAGGGTGTAGGCGTCGGCGTCGGTACGGCGCTGCGCGAAGGCGCAGAAGCGGCAGCCGGTGTAGCAGACGTTGGTGAAGTTGATGTTCCGGTTCACCACGTAGGTGACGTCGTCTCCGGCCGCCTCCCTGCGCAGGCCGTCGGCGATCCGGCAGAGCTCGTCCAGCGCGGCGTCGTCGGCGCCCACGCCGTTCTGGTCCCCGGCGAGGTCCAGCAGGACGAGCGCCTGGTCGTCGCTGAGCCCCGCCGGGTCGCTCTCGGCCTGCCTCAGCGCCTCCCGCACGTCGCCCCGCACGATCGAGGAGGCGGCGGGCAGGCGCTCCCTGAGCGCGTCCCAGTCGCCGTACACGTTGTCGAAGTCGTCGCGGCGGTCGGCGCTGCGGCCCTCGGTGTCGACGGCCGTGTGCAGGTCGACGCGTCCCACGGAGACGAAACCGCCGTCCGGCTCCTGCCAGGGGCGGCCGGTCAGGACCGCGTCCTCGCGGGCGAGCCCGGTCTCCGGGTCCGCCAGGGCGGCCACGTGCGCGTTCAGCCTCGGGTCGAGCCAGGGCTCCCCGGCCAGCACGAACTCGGGGTAGATGGTGAGCCGCTCGCGCAGCGCGAACCCGGCGGCGGCCGTACGGGCGGCGAGGTCGTCGATCTGCGGCCAGGGGCGCTCGGGGTTGACGTGGTCGGGCGTGAGCGGCGAGACGCCGCCCCAGTCGTCGATGCCCGCCCTGATCATCAGCTCGTACTCGGAGTCGACCAGGTTCGGCGGGGCCTGCACCCGCATCTTCGGCCCCAGCACCAGCCGGGTCACCGCGATGGCGGCGGCCAGCTCCTGCAGGTCGGCGTCGGGCATGCCGCGCATCGCGGTGTCGGGCTTGGCGCGGAAGTTCTGGACGATGATCTCCTGGATGCCGCCGTACTCGCGCGCCACCCTGCGCAGCGCGAACAGCGACTCGGCGCGGTCCTCGACCGTCTCCCCGATGCCGATGAGGATGCCGCTGGTGAACGGCACGTTCGTCCGCCCGGCGTCCTCCAGCACGCGCAGCCGCACGGCGGGGTCCTTGTCGGGCGAGCCGTGGTGCGCCTGCCCCTTCTCCTCGAAGAGCCGCCGCGAGGTGGTCTCCAGCATCATGCCCATGGAGGGCGCGACCGGCTTGAGCCGCTGCAGGTCCTGCCAGGTCATCACGCCCGGGTTCAGGTGCGGCAGCAGCCCGGTCTCCTCCAGCACCCGCACGGCCATCGCGCGGACGTAGGACAGCGTGTCGTCGTAGCCGTGCGCGTCCAGCCACTCGCGGGCCTGGTGCCAGCGGTCCTCCGGCCGGTCGCCCAGGGTGAACAGCGCCTCCTTGCACCCCAGCGCCGCCCCCTGCCTGGCGATCTCCAGCACCTCGTCGGGGCTCAGGAACATGCTTTCCAGCTTGTGCGGGGCGGTGGCGAACGTGCAGTATCCGCAGCGGTCGCGGCAGAGGCGTGTCAGGGGGATGAAGACCTTGCGGCTGTAGGTGATGATCCCTTGCCGTCCGACCGCCTCCAGGCCCGCGTCCCTCACCCTCCCCGCGTGGTCGAGGAGGGTTTCCAGATGTTCGTCCCGCGCGTGCAGCAGGACGGTGGCTTCGGCGGTATCGAGAGCTTTGCCGTCGCGGGCCCTGGCCAGAGCCCGGCGCATCGCGTTGTCGGTGGGGTTAGCGCTCATGACGGCACAGTACGGCGCGACACGAACCCGCGGGGCGGCGGGTGCCCTCTCGCGGGGCTGCGCCCCATACGTGAGCGCCTTTCACGGCCCCTGTCCCCACATACGCGGGTGCCCTCTCGCGGACCCGCCCTCCATACGTGAGCCCCCTCTCGCGGACCCTGTCCCCACATACGCGGGCGCCCTCCCACGGCCCCTCCCCATACGTGAGCGCTATCCCCCTGACCCCTTCCCGTGCCGGACGGCGAGTACCGGGCCGGGGGCTCGACACTTCAGATCTCCTTAAGCATGCGGTCAAGCAAGTCTCGATAGACGTAAATACTTGCAGATGCATAAATTAGAGACATCAGCCGGAGCCCCCCGCACCAGCGGGAAACCCCTCCGGACCACCCCGAGGCGATCCCCTCGGACCCCGTCCCCCAGGAGCCGAAAATGATCTGGTTTCTCATCGTCCTCGTCGCCGTCGCCGTCCTCGCCCCGCTGATCGGCGCCGACACGCGCGACAGCCTCGACTGGCATCGCGACGAACCCGCTCCCGACGAGGGGGCGCTCAGAACGACCGGTAGTCGCGCACGGGCATTCTCGGCCCGTGAGCGGGTGGCCGCACACCGCCCAACCCCAGCAGCCGGCTGACCCGGTGCCGATGCCCCCGGTAGGGAGCGAGCAGCCGCAGCATCCGCGCGTCGTCCACCCGCTCACCGCTGAGCGACCAGCCGACCAGCGACGGCAGGTGGAAGTCGCCCACCGAGACGGCGTCCGCGTCGCCGTGCGCGCGCTGGCGCACCTCGGCGGACGTCCACACCCCGATCCCGGGCAGCGCCCTCAGCAGCCGGTCCGCGTCGGCGCTGCCCTCGATCGCCTCCAGCTTCCCCGCGTGCCGGGCGGCGTTCGCGATCGTACGGGCCCGCACCGCCTCCGCCCCCGCGCGGTGCCAGTCCCACGAGGGGATCGACCGCCACACCTCGGGCTCGGGGAAGACCCTCATCCCCTCGGGCGCGGGACCCGGCGCGGGCTCGCCGTAGCGGCCCAGCAGCCACCGCCACGCCCGCCACGCCTCGGTGGAGACCACCTTCTGCTCCAGTACGGCCGGGACCAGCGCCTCGAACACCCGCGACGTCCTGCCGATCCTGAGCCCCGGATAGCGTCTCGCCGCGTTCCTTAGAACCTCGTGCCCGGGAACGAACCCCGACATGTCATCACCGGCGCCGAGCAGCGCGGGAAGCGTCTCCAGCATCCACTCCGCCCCCGGCCCCCACGCCGTGGCGGCCACCCCGCCGTCCAGCGGGGCCACGCGCAGCGTCCCCGGCCCGTCGGGCGTACGCGAGGTCCGCCAGAAGGCCCCGCCGGGCGCCGGCCTCAGGGTGGGGTCGCCGGTCCCGCGCCGGTGCGGGTCGAGCGCCAGCGTCAGGTCGACCGGCCACGGCGGGCACCACTCACGTCGCCTCACGAAGGTGCCCGCGCCGCGAACGATCAGATGTCGCTGGAGAAGCGGATCGCGAACTCGGGGAGCACGACGCCCGGCCAGACCCGGCTGCCCGCGATCAGCTCGTTGCCCGAGCCGACCACGGCGCCGTCGCCGAGGACCACGTCCCGCAGGACCGCTCCGGCGTTGACCCTCGCCCCGATGCCGACCACCGAGTCGACCACGACCGCTCCCGAGTGCACGACGCAGTCGTCGCCGAGCACGCTGCCGCTGATCTGCGCCCCCGACTCCACGATCGCGCGGGCGCCGATCACGGAACCCCCGGAGACCTTGGCCTCCGGCGAGATCATGGCGCCGGGCAGGGCGAGGAAGTCACCGGTGGGCCCCGGCAGGGCGGGCGAGGCGAGCCGGCCGAGGACCAGGTCGCGGGAGCCCTTCACGAAGGCGGCGGGCGTGCCGACGTCGAGCCAGTAGGAGGCGTCGGCGAAACCGAGCACCAGGGCACCGGCCTCGATCAGGCCGGGGAAGGTCTCGCGCTCGACCGAGACGACCTCGCCCGCCGGGATCGTGTCGATCACCGAGCGGGTGAAGACGTAACACCCGGCGTTGATCCGGTTGGTGACCGGGTTGGGGGTCTTCTCCAGGAAGGCGGTCACCCGCCCGTCCTCGTCGGTCGGCACGCAGCCGAAACGCGAGGGGTCCTCCACCTCGGTCAGGTGCAGGGTGACGGCGGCCTTCCTCGCGACGTGCGTCGCGATCTGCTCGCCGATGTCGTGACCGGACAGGATGTCGCCGTTGAGGACCAGCACCGGGGCGTCAGGGCCGCAGGTCAGCGCCTCGGCCGCGTTGCGGATGGCCCCGCCCGTGCCGAGCGGGACCTCCTCGGTCATGTATTCGAGCGAGAGGCCGAACGCCTCGCCGTCCCCGAAGGCCTCGGAGAACATCTCCGCCCGGTAGGAGGTGGCGAACACGATGCGCCGCACGCCGAAGGCCCGCGCCCTGGCGAGCTGGTGGGCGAGGAAGGGAACCCCCGCCGTGGGCAGCAGGGGTTTCGGGGTGCCGAGCGTCATCGGACGCAGGCGCGTCCCTCGTCCACCGACAAGGAGAATCGCCTCTAGATCGGGCAAGGGGGTCTCCATCATTCCGCGAGGTTAGCTCACTACTCGGCCGCGCGCTGGTAGGAGAGCAGGTGCGCCTCGGCCGAGGCGTCCCAGGTGAACTCCTTGGCGCGGGCGATCCCGGCCACGGACAGCGCCTCCCTGCGCTCGGGCGACGAGAGCAGCGTGCGCAGCGCCTCGGCGATGCTCTCGGCGTCGGGCTCGGTGTAGGCGACCGCGTCGCCGCCCACCTCGGGCAGCGAGGTGCGGTGGGTGGTGAGCACCGGCGCGCCGCAGGCCATGGCCTCCAGCACCGGCAGCCCGAAACCCTCGCCCCGCGACGGGAACGCCGCGACCACCGCCCCGCCGAGGAAGCCGCACAGGTCGGCGAACGACAGGAAGCCGGGACGGAGCACCCGTACGGTCGAGGGGACCTCCTCCACCGCGGCGTCCACCTCGACGTCGCGGATGCCCCCGGCGAGCACCAGGGCGGGCGGGGCCGGGAGGTTCTCGACGGCCCGCACGAAGCCGCGGATCAGGTTTGGCACGTTCTTACGCGGCTCCAGCGGGCCGAGGAAGGCGACGTACGGGGTGCCGTGCAGGCCGAGCCGGTCGGAGGCGTGGGTGATCTCGCGCTCGGACGGCGGGTGGAACAGCGCCGGGTCGACACCGTGGTAGGCGACGTCGATGCGGGTCGGGTCGGCCGAGAGGATCCTGATCAGCTCGTCCCTGGTCGCCTTGGAGGGCACGATCACCCGGGCGGCGTGCCGGACCGCGGTGCGGGTCGCGGCGCGGAAGAACGCCGCCTTGACCGCGTCGTGCTGCAGCGGCTCGGTGAAGCAGGTGAGGTCGTGGACGGTCGCCACGGTCGGCAGGCCCGAGCTCAGCGGTATCGAGTAGTAGGGGGCGTGGATGACCTCGGCGCCGACCTGCCGGGCGAGGAACGGCAGGCCCGTCTGCTCCCACGTCAGGCGGGCGGCCCGGTTGGTGATCCCGTGAGGCCCCGGCACGATTCGGGCGGAGGGCGCCAGGCCGGCGTATCTGGCGGCGTCGGCGCGCTGGCAGACGACCGCGAGATCAGCGCCTGCCCTGTCAAGCGCGGCGACGAGTCCGTCGACGTACCTGATCAGCGCGCCGCGGTCGGCCGGAACCGCGGCCGCGTCGACGAGCACTCTCGGCGGCAAGAAGGATCGCTCCCCTCAAGATCCACAGCGGGACGACCGTCCCCTTCCTCTGTTTACTCTATTGCCAGAGTCTCGGAAACCGTGGGGGAAATCACACTGCTTTTCCCGAAGCGTGGTCCTTCCGGGACCCCTCGGCGCGGCGCGCCACCAGACCCGCGAGACCCGCGCAGAGGAGATCGCCGAGAACGATCACGATCCGGGAGCAGAGCGCCGCCGCGATGGCCGTTCCCTGGTCCAGGACCGGCGCCAGGACGGCCACCATCGCCACCTCGCGCACCCCCGCCCCCGCCGGGACGACGAACGTCATGATCCCCAGGCACCACGACAGCGCGAACGCGCCGATCGAGAACAGGACCGCCGGGAAACCGGAGGATCCGAGGTCGTGGACGATCGCCGCCAGGTGCAGCCCGTACGCGATCCAGCCGAGCAGTGCCCAGCCCAGCGCGGTGAGCATGCCCCCGCGGGTGAGCGGGCGCTCCAGCGGCTCGCGCTTGAGCTTCCGCAGACCGAACCCGAGGACCGCGTTGACCACCCTCGGCTCGAAGGCCACCGCGAGCACCGGGATCAGCAGGAACACCCAGGCGTACGGCGCCACCGACCCCGGCAGCGCCGCCAGCAGGGTCACCCCCGAGACCACCAGCCCGCTGCCGAGCTGCACCGGCAGCGTGAGGAAGAACGCCGCCGCGCTCCGGGAGCGGGGCACGCCCAGCTCCCGGCCCATCTCCATCTGGGCGATCACCGGCCACAGCGAGCCCGGGATGTACTTGCCCAGCTGGCCCACGAAGAAGACCTTCGCCCCCTCGCGCAGGGGCAGCGGCGAGCCCAGGTCGGCCAGCAGCGCCCGCCACGTCATCATCCCGCCGCACAGCGCGGCGAGCACCGCGACCAGCGACAGCGCGAGCGAGGTCCACGACAGCCGGGCGAACCCCGCGCGGATCTCGTCCCACTGGCCCACCACCACCCACGCGCCGAACCCGAGCGCGACGAGCAGGAAGGCGATCCGGACCACGCGCTTCAGGACGGACGTACCGGCTCCGGTGCCCGCGCTCACCGGAGACCCACGGGGGTCGCGGCGGCGTCGGTGGTCACGGCACGACCGGGTGAGGGGTCGCGAAAGGCCCGCGAAGAGCCCACGGAGGTCGTGGCACGGCCGGGTGAGGGGTCGCGGGAAGCCCGCGAAGAGCCCACGGAGGTCACGGCACGACCGGGTGAGAACTCGCGGGAGGCCCGCGAAGGGCTCACGGAGGTCGTGGCGCGGCCGGGTGAGAACGCGCGGGAAGCCCGTGCGGAGCCGCTCACAGGGGGCGTACCGGCTCTGGCGGCCGGGGCAGGGAGGGTCCGGCCGGGCGGCGGCCGCCCTTGGTCGCGACCCACAGGTAGGTGGGCACCACCGGCAGCAGGGCCCGCAGCACCGGGCGGGGCAGCCTCGACAGCACCCCGCCCGCCACCCGTCCCACCAGGCCGGGGAAGAGCTCGTTCCCGGCGAACGCGGCGGGGGTGGCGAGCACGGGGAAGGTGTAGTCCCACACCCGCAGGCCGCGCACCATCCTCCGCAGGCCCCGGCGGGTCCGGTAGCGCTCGTAGTAGCTGTCGGCCCGGCCGGAGAGCCGCACGTAGCGGTCGGCCAGCGCGGGCGGCAGGTAGGACAGGAACGGCAGCTTGTAGTGCGGCTCCATCACCCCGAGCCGGTTGCCCAGCCCCAGGTAGAGGACGCCGTCGTCGGAGAGCACCCGGCGCATCTCGGCCATGATCGCGTCCGGGTCGACCACGTGCTCGTAGATGTGGTTGAAGACCAGCACGTCGACCGAGCCGTCGGGGAAGGGCAGCGCGGTGCCGTCGGCGCACACGAACTCGACCCGCTCGCCGAACCTCTGGGACGCCTTGCGCAGGCCCGGCACGTCGATGTCGACGCCGAACGTGTGGCGCGCGCCCGCCGCGGCGAGCTCGTCGGCGATGAAGCCCGCCGAGCAGCCGATGTCGGCGACCGTCAGACCGGCGAGGACGTCCTTGTCCCTGCCGAGGAAGTGCCCGAGCACCGCGACGATCTTCGCGGCCTTCCTGCGGCGCTTCTCCTCGTCCAGCATCGCCGCCTGGAACTCGGAGTACTCAAGCTGCGCGACCCGCTCGGCGCTCATCACTCGCTCACCGTTCCTCTTCTTCCCTCCGCGTGACGCGGTCCGCCACCACTCCGCCACGCCGCCCAAGAGTACCGGTGGCCCGCCGCCCTACCGCCGGGTAAGGAGACAGCCGTACCCTGGGCGGATGCTCAGCCGACTGCGGTCAAGCCGCCTCCTCCGGGTGCTGCTCGCGCTGGTCGCGGTGGGTTTCCTCGGCTACGGCCTGGTCAGGAACCGTGACGAGACGGCGGCCGCGATCTCGCAGCTGTCGTGGTGGTCGCTCGCCGGGTCCTACCTCTCGGTGATGGCCGGGATCGGCGTCATGGCGCTGGCCTGGCGGACGGTGCTGGCCGGGATGGGCTCTCCGCTCCCCCTCGGGAGCGCCGCGAGGGTGTTCTTCGTCGGCCAGCTCGGCAAGTACGTGCCGGGCAGCGTCTGGGCGTACGCCGCGATGATGGAGCTCGGCCGCGACCACGACGTGCCGCCCCGGCGCATGTTCGGCTCCGTCTCCCTCGCCCTGCTGGTCTCCCTGGGCTGCGCCCTGCTCGTCGCGGCGGTGACCCTGCGCGAGACCCTGACCCGGGCGGCCCAGGCGTGGTACCTGCTGGCGCTGATCCCCGTCATCGCCGTCTGCCTGCACCCCGCGGTGCTCACCTTCGGGCTCAACCTGGCCCTGCGGATCGCCCGCCAGGAGCCCCTCGGCCAGGGACGGCTGCTCGGCGGCGGGGCCGTGCTCGCCGCGGTCGCCCTCACCGTCACCGGCTGGCTGGCGTACGGCCCCCACCTGCTGCTCCCGATGGCCGACCTGGGCGCCTCGGGCGCCTCCCTGTACCCGGTGGCGGTCGGCGCCTACGCGCTGGCCTGGGCGACGGGCATCGTCACGGTGATCGTCCCCGCCGGGATCGGCGTTCGCGAGGGGGCGCTGGTGCTCGCCCTCGCGCCGGTCCTCGACACCCCCAGGGCGCTGGTGGCCGCGGTGGTGTCGAGGGTGATGTTCACCCTGACCGACCTGAGCTGGGCCGGGATCGGCTTCCTGTGGGGACGCCTCTCCGGCCCCGCGGGTCGGCGCGATGAGACCGGCGTCTCGACGTAGGAGGTCCGGCGGGGCTCGGGGCCGACGGCCCTGACGTCAGCGCGAGGGGCCGGAGACCAGCGTCTCGACGTAGGAGGTCCAGTAGGGCTCGGGGTCGACGGCCTTCACCCCGGCGCGCAGCCGCTCGGGCTCGCCCGGCCGGTAGAACGCGGCCAGCGCGGCGCGCAGCCCCTCCACCGAGCCCGGCTCGACCAGCAGCCCGTCCACCCCGTCGGTGACGTGGTCGCCGAGCGTGCCCGCCCGGCTGGCGACGACCGGCACCCCGTGCTCGTGGCCGAGCCACACCTGCTGGCTCGCCGTCCCGCTCCGGTAGGGCAGGACGAGCGCGTCCACGTCCGCGAACAGCCCCGGGACGTCGGCCGAGGCGACGTACCCCGGCCGCAGCTCCACCCGCCCGTCCAGGCCCAGCTCGGTGATCAGCGCCCTGGTCGTCTTCTCCAGGTCGCCCCAGAACTCCCCGGCGACCCGCAGCGACACCCCCTCGGGCAGCGCGCGGAGCAGCAGGTCCAGCCCCTTGTACGGCCGGACGAGGCCGAAGAACAGCAGCCTGTCGTGCACGCCCTCCCCCGGGCCGCGCCGCTCGGTCCCCGACGGCAGGTGCGGCGCCATCTCGGCCACCCGCACGGGCGTGGCCGCCAGGTCGCGGGCCTTCTCCGCCTGCCCCTCGGAGTGGACGAGCACCGCGTCGACCCGGCGCAGCAGCGCCTTCATCAGCGGCGCGTCGTAGGGCTTGCGCTCGTGCGGCAGGACGTTGTGGCAGAGCGCCACGACCCGGGTCCGGCGGCGCAGGCCGTACAGGATGCCGAGGTAGGGGGGGACCTGCACCGGGCTGAGGACGGCGAGGACGACCAGGTCGGCGCTCCTGAGCCGCCTCCCGGCGCGGACCCAGCCGTCCGGGCGGCGCCAGTCGAGGTCGCGCAGGACGTGCGGGAACGGCTCGCCGTCGGGCGTGTCGGCGGTCTGCTTCCCCGGATACAGGAAGGCGGGGTACTGCGCCCGCCACGACTCGATCACCACGTCGTGCCCGGCGGCCCGCAGCCGGTGGGCGAGCTCGGTGGTGTGCGCGGCCCCGCCGCCCTTGTAGGGGTACGTCGGCCCGACGACGGCGATCCGCACTACTCGCTCCTGGAGCGCACGATGAGGTCGGCCAGCAGCGCCAGCGAGCCGATGAGCAGGCCGGACAGGAAGATCACGATGGTGTTGCTGGTCAGGTAGAACCCGTAGCGGACGATGTCGACGACGCCCTTGACCAGGCCGATGCCGACCAGCCAGAGCGCGGGCGGCATGAGGACCTTGAGCGGGTTGAAGTACATGACCATCCGCAGCACCTGCAGGATGTAGCGGTATGCGTCGGAGACGAAGCTGAACTTGGACTTGCCCGCCCGCTTGCTGTAGCCGATCGGCAGGTAGTAGACGTCGTGCTGGTTCGACAGGAACGACAGCGTGATCGTCGTGACGCAGGAGAAGCCGGGGGGCAGCAGCCTCAGATAGGGCTTGGCGACCGACTTGCGGAAGGCCCGCAGCCCGCTGTTGAGGTCGGGGATCTTCTGCCCGGCGAGCCGCTCGGCCACCTTGCGGATGAACCACTTGGCCGGGACCCGCAGGAACTTGTGCGAGCCCTCCTCGCTCGTCCGCGCGCCCACGACCTGGTCGATCGCCGGGTCCTTCTCCAGGATCTGGATGAGCTCGGGGATGCGCTCGTTGGGGTAGGTCATGTCGGCGTCGGTCCACACGACGATCTCGCCGTTCGCCTCCTGGGTGCCGATCCTGCGCACCGTGCCCGAGCCGCCGTTGCGGTGGAAGGCCCTGATCCGCATGTTCGGGAACCTGGGCGCGGCCTCCTGCAGCCTGGCCAGCGTCTCGTCGGTGGAGAAGTCGTCGACCGCCACGAGCTCGTAGGTGTATCCGCTGTGGTCCATCGCCTCGCAGATGCGCTCGACCTCGGCGATGACGTGGTCCTGCTCGTTGTAACACGGCAGGACGATGGTCACGTACGGCGTTGCGTCCACAGCTGATCCACTCTCGGGCTCTCGGGCATGCTCTCGACGGGCGAGGATACTCTGCCCGGCAGGCCCCCGAGCGCACATCGCCCCTTCGGGCACGGCCCGGCTTCCTCAGTCGACATCCGGAGGTCCGGCCTCGCCGACACCCGGCATGTCCTTCACCGCGTCGACGACCGTCCGCACGGCTCCCGGATCCGCGAGCTTGACGAAATAGCTCTCCGGCGCGGGGCTCGCCGCGAGGAAACCGATGAGGAGGGAGTCACGGCTCACCGCCAGATGCTCCAGGACCCGGCGAGCATGGGCGGCGTTCTCGAAATAGACGTGCTCGATCCCTTCGAGCGCCAGGAGTCTGGCCTCGACGGCCTTCTTCTCCTCCGCCGTCGCCGCTCCCCGGCCCGCGCAGGGGTCGGACTTCTCTTCCGTCCTGTCAGGCTCCGCGTCCTGGGGCGGGCACAGCATGATGGAAATGTCGGCCTTGCCCTCCCAGAAGTGGCGACCGAAGGCGGCGACGTTGGAAACGCCCGGCGTGCCGCCCATGATGGTTCCGAAGGACTCGAAGTCGGCTCGCCGGTGAAGCCTGCCCTTGAACGACTCGGGCAGGTCGTCGACGTCGAAGGCCGAAGCCGTCGCCCAGTCGTCGGCGAACTGGTTCACGAGGTTCGCCCATGCCGTCTCCTGGGATTCGAACGCCATTTCCGCCACCTCGGGCATCGCGCGCAGTCTCTCCTCGATCGACCGCCGCTGTTCCGGGGTGATCGCCTGCTTGCGGCACCGCTCGTAGACGTCGTCGTCCTTGCAGAGGAAGACGGTGAACGTCCCGCCCTCGGGCCAGGGGCCGTCCGGCGGCGGGAGCACCCGGGCGGAGTTCTGGTAGGCGTACCATCCCGCGGTGCCCGCCACGCCGAGCAGCAGGACGGCCATCACACCGGCCAGCAGGACACGTTGGATCCTGAGGCCTTTTCCGGCCGGGGCCTCCCGCTCAGGGTCCCCGAAGGAGAGCTCCTCGACTACGGGGATCTCGTTCCCGTTATCCGAACCGGCCGCCGGATCCGTCGCATTCACCCTGTCACCCACAGTGATAGCTCGATATTCAGCTCAATATCCTGACAGAAACGCCCCTTTTTCAATCATCAATAATGGATGTGCCAGGTCACGGCAGATGTACGGCCACGGGTTGCCGCCATCGTGTCCAGGATCGCCTCTGCATCCTCGATCTCATGTGTCCGTGTTCGCACGCGGGACGGTCATCCAGACGTCGGCGGCCAGGGACCAGGTGCCGTTGGGGGCGTCGACGAGGGAGCGGTCGTCCTGGCGGGTGCGGAGGTTCATGATGTGGACGGGGACGCCGTACCCGGAGAGCTGCCGGGACTCGGCGGCGAGCAGGACCGGGGTGCGTCCGGCGGCGCGGACGCGGGCGGCCAGCCGGGCGACGTCGGCGGACCTGGGGATGTCGGAGCGGTAGATCGTGAGCCGGGCGGCCGGGAGGCCGCAGACGCCCCGGACGACCTGGGTGAAGCGGGCGGCGGTGACGCGCTCGACGACGAGCACCGAGGCGCGGGCCGGGAGGGCCGCGCACATGTTCTCGACCGCGGCGAGCTCGCCGCGGTCGACCGGGCTGAACGCCGTCCCCCCCGAGGTGATCACCGGGGGGACGAGGAAGAGGACCGTACCGGCCGCGACGAGGCCCTTGCGCGCGCCCTGGCCGTACCCCGACCTCCTCACCCTGTCGCGCGTCCAGCGCAGGCCCCAGACGGCGAGCAGGATCAGGCCGGGGATGACGACGGGGACCAGCCGCCGGGCGGCCCACGGGTGGTCGGGGGTGATGCCGGGCCGGTAGAGCGTGGTGACCGTGGTCCAGCCGATGACGGCGAGCGGCAGCAGCCAGCCGGGAGCCGTCCCCCTGACCAGCCCGCGCGCGAGCAGGGCCGCGGCGAGGACGGCCAGGAGCGCCACGGGGAGCCCGACGTACCAGACCACCCAGTGCGCAGAGTTCTCGTAGTAGAGCCGGGAGCCGTCGAGCGGCAGGCGGTTGATCCGCTGGACGCCCTCGATGAACTGCGCGGTCACCTTGTCGTCCGGCGTGACGGGCCGCCGGACCACGGTCTCCAGCCACGGGCGGGCGGCGAAGGCCGCCGCGACCAGCGCGACCAGGCCGGCGGCGATCTCGGGCAGTCTCGGGACACCGGCCACCCGCCGCAGCGGGACCGCGAGCCACGGGGCGAGCGCCGCCGCCACCACGGTGAGGACCCCGACCGCGCCGCAGATCGCCAGCAGCGGGACGACCGAGTCCGAGAGATAGTCCAGGTACGGCCTGGACAGCAGGTAGGCGGCGGCGAGCCCCAGCCCGGCCCCCGCCACCAGCCCGCCGAGCAGCGGCACGCCCAGCCGCCCCCCGTCGCGGTTCCCCACCCGGCTCAGGGCGATGAGCAGCCCGGCGTAGACGAGCACGGGGAGCACATCGCGCAGCCCGTCGATCCTGACCAGGACGGCGAGCCCGAACACCAGCCCCGCCAGGGCGGCCCCCGCCCGCGCCGCTCCCTCGCCGGAACCGGAACCGGAACCCGAGCTGGAACCGGAGCCGGGGGCCGAACCGGAACCCGAGCCGGAGCCGGGGGCCGAATCGGAGCCAGGGGCCGAGCCGGAAGGCACGGGTGGCGAGGCACCACCGGCCCCCGAGCGGATCCTGGCCTCGGCGTCGTACAGCAGGGCGAGGCCGCCGAAGAGCAGGACCAGGGACGGGATCTCGCTGAAGGTCGTCCGCGAGGTGTAGAGGATCGGGAGGCAGACGGCGAAGGCCAGCGCGGCGAGGGGCGCCCAGCGGGCCCCGACGAGCCGGGCGACGACCCCCGCGAGGACCAGCACGGCCGCCGCCCCCAGCACCGGCGGCACCAGCAGCAGCCCCGCGACGTCACCCAGCCAGGCGCCCACCGCGTGGAGCATCGGCGCCCCCGGCATGAACTGCGGCACGACCGCGCCGCCGGAGGCGTAGAAGCCCACGCTGTCGAAGTGGAGCGCCGGGTCGGCGCCGCCGAACGCCTGCTCCTGGAAGGGGATCGGCAGCGAGCCGTGCCGGGCCAGCCAGACGCCGTACTGCGCGTAGGTGGCGGGGTCGCGGCGGACGATCAGCTGCTCGCCGTGGAGCAGGCCGTTGAAGATCCCGGAGCCCAGGGCGGCGGCGACCACCCCGGCGACCTGCCAGGCGGTCGCCTCGACGGTCTCCGGCAGGCGGCGCAGGCCGTACCGGCACAGCAGCGTGACGGCCGCCAGCCCCAGCGGGACCGCGGCGAGCGGCCGGAACCAGCCGAGCAGCAGCAGCGGCAGCCCGGCCAGCAGCCAGCCCGCCAGGACGAGCGCGGGCACGACGGAGACCACGGCGAGCACCCGGCCCGCCGAGGGCCTGCGCGTACGGTCCAGCCAGCCGGTGGTCATGATTCGAACCGAGCGTAGTGCCACTTCCGGCCCACACCCGGCACGCCGTGCCTGGACGGGTCCTGGTCCTGGTCCTGGTCCTGGTCCTGGCGGGTATGTGTCCCAGACGGGCATGGGTCCGGGCGGGACCGGGCTTGGGCGAGGACCGGACAGGCACGGGACCCGGCGAGACCGGTGCCGGGGGACGCGGCCGGGTCCGGGAACGGGACCGGGGCGTCGGCGGGGACGTGGACACGGGCCCCGGCGCGGGCGCGGGGGCAGGTGGAAGCCGGTAGCGTACGCGCAGCGTGCGAGGAGGGGGACGAGTGATCGGGTGGGTGCGGCGGTATCGCGGGTCTCGGGGCGACCGCGGATTTCCTGACCGCCGCGGGCTCCAGGACAACCGCGGGCTCCCGGGCGGTCGCGAACTCCAGGACAACCGCGAGCTCCGGAACGGTCGCGAACTCCAAGGCGACCGCGAACTCCAGGACGACCACGAGCTCCAGGACAACCGCGAGCTCCGGAACGGTCGCGAACTCCAAGGCGATCGCGAACTCCAGGACGACCACGAGCCCCAAGGCGACCGCACGCCCCAGGACGACCACGGGCTCCGGGACGACCGCAGGCTCCAAGGCGGTCGCGAGCCCCGGGGCAGCCGGTTCCGGAGGCGGCACCGGCTCATGGAGCACCGCTGGTTCCTGGTCGTGCTGGCCGCGGGGGTCGCGCTGCGGGTGATCACCATGCTCGGATACCGGCCCGCGCTCTGGTTCCCCGACTCCTACACCTACGTCGTCACCGCCCTGAAACCCCGGCCCGACCTGGTCCGTCCCGCCGGATACTCGATGTTCATGCGGCTGCTCGAACCGTTCCACGAGTTCGCCGTCGTCGCGCTGGCCCAGCACCTGCTCGGGCTGCTGGTCGGCGTGCTGGTCTATCTCACCGCGCGGCGCCTGGGGGCGCCCGGCTGGGCGGCCACGCTCGCGTCCGTGCCCTCCCTCCTGGACGCGTACCAGATCCAGCTGGAGCACCTGCTGGTCTCCGACACCCTGTTCGCGGTCCTGGTCATGTCGGCGGCCTGCCTGGCCGTGCGCGGCTCCGTCGGATGGCGTACGGCGTGCGGGATCGGCCTGCTGCTCGCGGCGGCGACGCTGACCAGGACCGTCGGGCTGCCGCTGGTGGCCCTCTTCGCGGCCTGGCTGATCTTCAGGGAGCGCGGCCGGGTGCTCGCGGCGGGGGTGATGCTCGCCGCGGCGACGGTGCCCATCCTCGGGTACGGGGCCTGGTTCCACGCGACGTACCAGCGGATCGGCATCGTGGGCGCGAACGGCGTCTTCCTGTACGGCAAGACGATGACCTTCGCCGACTGCGGCGTGATGCGCCCGCCGCCCGACCTGGCCGTGCTCTGCGACCCCCGCCCGGCGGCGCGGCGGCCTCCCGCGCAGGAGTACGTCTGGGCGCAGGACTCACCGCTGGTCAAACTGCCCGGCATCACCTTCACCAGGACGAACGACACGCTGGCCGGGCGGTTCGCGTCGCTGGCGATCCTGAGCCAGCCGCTGGACTATCTCGGCTCGGTCACCTCGGAGCTGGCCCGGTCGTTCACCGTGGGCCGCCCGGTCTACCCGGACCAGGAGATCTACGACTACTACCAGTTCCCCGCCACACCGCCGGCGCCGCCGGGGCGCTATCCGGCGACCGTGGGCGCCGAGGCCGCGAAGCGCTACGAACAGGGCCCGATCTCCACCCGGATCGTCGAACCGTACGCGGGCTGGATCCGTACCTATCAGGGAATCGCGGGACTGCCTGGCGCGGCGGTCCTGGTGATCCTGCTGCTACCGCCCGCGGCGGCGTGCGTCCGGCGCTTTCGCCCGGACTCCACGGCGTGGGCGCTGCCCTGGTCGGTGGCGGTGGTGCTGCTGGTGATGCCGGCGGCGGTGGCGGAGTTCGACTACCGGTACGTGCTGCCGGCCGTGCCCGCCGCCTGCCTCGCGGCGGCACTTGCCGTACGTAAACCTAATTTCAGTAACATTCCTACTAATGTCCGTATTTGAGTATGCTGGCCGCCGGATCCATCATGGCGGTGTCAGGGGGCGGTCTTGGCCAAGTTCGCATCATCACGACTCCTGGCGCGCACCTCGTGATCTACCCTTTGAGCTCGATGATCGAGCACGGGCACCGGACGACGCCGCCTAGCGGGAGGATCGCATGAGCGACCACCGGCAGGCGGCCGTCAGAGACCGCCGGAGCGAACCCGCCTCCCACGGCCGCCGGGGCGCGCGGCGCGCGGGAGGGGACGGCCCTCCCCCGGAGAGCCCGCCGAGAGACTTCCCGACGCAGCCCAAGGAGGCGGCCCCGAGGGGCAAGGGCCGCAAGCAGGGGCGGCTCACCGTCGGCGCCTGGGCCGGCATCGCGGCGACCGGCCTGCTGGTGCTCGGCACCCTGGGCGGATACGGGGTCTACCGCAACACGGTCGGCAACATCAGCGGCCTCAAGATCGACGACAAGCTCGGCGACAACCGGCCCGCGGCCGTCAAGGGCGCGCTCAACGTGCTGATCGTGGGTTCCGACACCCGCGAGGGCGACAACCTCAAGTACGGCCAGAAGATGGCCAACGCGGGCAAGCGCACCGACACGATCATCCTCATGCACATCGCCCCCGACCGCGACAAGGCGACGTTCGTCAGCTTCCCCCGCGACTCGGTGGTCGACATGCCCGCCTGCGAGTCCGAGACGGGCGCGCCGGTGGCGGCCCGCACCGAGATGATCAACGCCGCCTACAACGAGGGCGGCATCACCTGCACGATCACCACGATCGAGGCGCTCACCGACATCCGCATCGACCACTTCGTCGAGGTCGACTTCACCGGTTTCAAGAACATCGTGGACGCCCTCGGCGGCGTCAGGGTCTGCCTGACCAAACCGGTCGACGACAAGAAGGCCAAGCTCACCCTCACGGCGGGCTGGCACCTCCTGGCGGGCGAGGAGGCCCTGGGCTACGTCCGGCTGCGCGGCTACGGCGACGGCAGCGACATCGGCCGCATCAAGCGCCAGCAGGTCTTCCTCAGCCAGGTGGTGAAGAAGGCCACCAGCAGCGAGCTGCTGACCGACCCCGGCAAGATGCTGAACTTCATCAACACCGCCGCCAAGTCCGTCCGGATGGACGAGGAGCTGGCCAAGGACACCGGCACCCTGCTGCAGATCGGGCAGAGCGCCCAGAAGCTGACCGCGGGCGGCGTCAAGCTGATCACCGTCCCGTGGGGGCCCCACCCCGACGACCCCAACCGGGTCGCCTGGGTGCAGCCGTACGCGAACCAGCTGTTCGCCGCGATCAAGAGCGACACCGAGGTCACCCCGCCCCCGGACCCCAAGGCCAAGCCCGCCGTCAAGCGCGAGCAGGTCAGGGTCCAGGTGTTCAACGGCACGGACACCCCGAACAGGGCCAGGGAGGTCGCCGCCGAGCTGGCCGACCAGGGCTTCGTGGTCACCCACGTCGGCAACGCCCGCCCGGCGACCGGCAACGTGCCCACCACCACGATCCGCTACGCCAAGAAGGACACCGCCGACGGCGTCTCGTACGGCGACGCGCTGGCCGCCAGGCTCTCCGGCGACAAGCGCGCCGCGGTCGCGGGCAAGGTCAAGCCGGTCACCACCGAGAAGTACGTCCCGTCCGTGGCGCCCCCGCCCACCCCGGGGGGCAAGGCCCCGACCGGGCCGGTCGTCCAGCTGGTCATCGGCGCCGACTGGCCGGGCGTCCGCGCCCTCCCGAAGATCCCCGACGCCCTCACGGACAAGGTCGTCGACAGCAAGACCAACCCCTGCACCTGACGGCCGGGCGGAGTCCGACCGTACGGACGGAGAGGACGGCGAAGGTGACGGCGACAGCTGAACCTGGCGAGCCGGACACCATGCCCGGGTGACGGGAAGCCCTCGCCAGGGGAAGCCACGGGAAGCCCCGGACCCAGCCGGTTGAACCCGGCGAACCGGACACCATGCCCGGGTGACAGGAAGCCCTCGCCCGGAGAAGCGACGGGAAGCGACGGGAATCAGCGGGAAGCGGCCGGAACCAGCCGGTTGAACCCGGCGAACCGGGCACCGTGCCCGGGTGACGGGAAGCCCCCGCAGGGAGAGGTGCCGGGAACCGGCCGTTCACGGGATTGTGGACAGTCACGATTACCCGAGAACCGCCCGAATCGAAGTGCGCGCGTGCGACAGAGGGCGCACAGTCGGTTTAGGGTTGTTCAAGGCGGCGAGGCGAACGCCTGCCCGCACTCCCGGCCCCTCCACCCGGGCGCCCCGCCGATCTGCCCGACTACTCCCCGGTCTCCGACAGATAGCTGAGCCTTCCCCTCGTGAGCGACATCCGATCCTTCCAGGTGCCGGCCCCCCAGGACGACGGCGGCTCCGACCCCGGCTCCGGTGGGTCCACCGGCGGGCAGGGCCGGAGATCCGCCCCGTGGCCCACGCCCGGCCAGACGCAGGCGCCCGGCGGGTCCCAGCCCTCGTGGCCCGAGCCGCCGGGTGCGGGTCCGGCCACCTCCGGCAGGGCGTCCCGGCGCGACGCCGGGGACGGCTGGGAGGAGAGTCCCGGCGAGGTCACCGAATGGGGAGGCTATCCCGCGTACCGCGAGCCCCACACCGGTGGCCCTCACGGCTCCCACGACCCGCTCGACCTGTCCAAGCCCCTGGAGGCCGAGCCGGTCCCCCAGGAGCCCTCGTGGATCCGCGAGGAGCCCACCTGGTCCCAGGAAGGGCCGGCGTGGGCGCAGGAATCGTCCTGGGCGCAGGCGTCGTGGGCCCAGGAGGATCCCCCGGCGCCGCCGCGCGCACGGGAGGGCACCCCTCCCCCGATCCCGCCGCGCGCACGGGAGGGCTCCTCCCCTTCGGCGTCGCCGCGCGCACGGGAGGACTCCCCCTCGTCCCTGCCGTCGTGGGCGCAGGACGGCCCCACTCCCCCGCAGGGCGCCCCCCAGGCGCCGATCCCCCGGCCCGACTGGGCCCCGCCGCCCACGCCGCCGCGCGTCCCCCAGCCGGGAGCCCCGCTGGGAGGAGCCGCGCCGGGAGGGCGCCCTCAGACCCCCGGCCAGGCCCCCCGCCAGGCTCACGGCCAGATGCCCGCCCCGGCGCAGCCCGGCGTCCCCGGAGACTCCCAGCTGCCCGGACGGCCACGGCTGCCCGGCGAGCCCCAGGCTCCCGTACGGTTCCCGGACCCGGCACGGCCGCCGTCCCCCCCGCGCCCCCGGCAGGAGCCCCGGCCGGCCGGTGAGCGTCCCTTCTCCTACTGGGAGAGGGAGAGGAGCAACCGGGAGAGCGAGCCCTCGTTCTGGAGCCAGGGCCCGCAGGCCGAGCAGGAGCTGCGGGCGGAGCGCGAGCGCGAGCCGGTCGTCGAGGAGGAGACCCCGGCCCCTCCGGCCAGGAAGAAGCGCGAGCCCTACCTCGACAACGTGAAGTTCGTCCTGATCGCCCTGGTGGTGACGGGCCACTCGCTGGTCCCCACCCTCAAGGCGCACTCGGCGGAGTCCGCGTACCTGTTCATCTACATGTTCCACATGCCGGCGTTCGTGCTGATCAGCGGCTATCTGGGGCGCAACTTCTGGAACTCCAACGCGAAGATCAACAAGCTGGTCGACACCCTGCTGATCCCGTACGTGGTCGTGGAGATCGGCTACGCGCTGCTCCGCTACGGGCTTGGCCAGAAGTGGACGCTGACGATAATTGATCCGGCCTGGCTTAACTGGTATCTGCTGGCCCTGGTCCTCTGGCGGATCTCCACGCCCATCTGGACGCGGATGCGGCAGCCGCTGCTGGTCGCGGTGGTCATCTACATGGCCGCGGGCTTCTCGGAGATCTCCGGCGACTTCAGCATCGACCGCTTCTTCGGCCTGCTGCCGTTCTACGTGCTCGGCCTGCTGCTCAAGCCGGAGCACTTCGACCTGCTCAAGCCCCTCTGGGTCAAGATCACCTCAGCGGTCGTCCTCGTCGGCGCCGCCGGGGTGGCGATCGTCATCGCGCCCCGCGTCCCGCTCGACCCGATCTACTTCCGCTACAGCTTCAAGGCCATGGACATGTCCTGGTGGCTGGGCTTCGGCGTGCGCGGCGCCGTGCTGGTCGCGGCGCTGGTCATGACGGTCGCGGTGCTCGCGCTGGTGCCCCGGGGCGAGACCTGGTTCTCCGACCTCGGCACCCGCACCCTGTACGCCTACCTGCTCCACGGCGTCGTGGTGGTCATCGCCAAGGACCAGGGCTGGCTGAGCTTCCCCTGGCTGTACGGCCCGCTGGGCGTGGCGGCGATCGCGTGCAGCTCGCTCGCCCTCGCCATCGTGCTGTGCCTGCCGGAGACCCGCAGGCTCTTCAAGTGGATGCTCGAACCCCGCCTGGTATGGCTCTACCGCCGGCCCTCCCCTCCCGCCGGCACCATCGCCGCTACCACCCCATCGGCCGACGCCACGCCCGCCGCCAGGGAGAGTTCAGCGTCAGTTACCCGGTAATTAACCCCACACATCCGGTGATGACGGAACGAACACTCAGCATCGGGATATGCGGGTATGCGTCGTGACAATCGCTCATCACCCAGAGGACGCCCGGATCATGCATCGGCAGATCCGGTCGCTCCTCGACGCCGGGCATGAGATCACCTATGTCGCCCCTTTCACCGACTGCAACGTCACCCCGGATCCCGGGATCCGGGCGATCGACGTGCCCCGGGCGACCGCCGGGCGCCGCAGGCGGTCGCTGAAGGCCGCCCGGGGAGCCCTCAAGCGCGGGGTGGAGGGCGCCGACCTGCTGGTCGTCCACGACATGGAGCTGCTGTTCCGCCTGCCCAGGAGCCGCCCCGTCACCGTCTGGGACGTGCGCGGGGACGTCGGGACCGCCTGGGGCGCGGCCCCCGGCCACCTGCGCCGGGCCCTGCCCGCGCTGGTACGCCGGGTCGAGGCCCGCGCGGAGCACCGCCTGCACCTGATCCTGGCCGAGGACTCCTACCGGGAGCGGTTCTCCGGCCCCCACCCGGTCGTGCCCAACGCCGCCTACGTGCCCTCGGCGCCGCCCGCGCGGCCCGGCCGGAACCGGGTGGTCCACGTCGGCCACCTCTCCGAGGCCGGAGGCGTGGCCGAGCTGGTGGAGACGGCCCGGCTGCTGCTCCCGCACGGCGTCAGGCTCGACCTGATCGGCTCCGCGGACGTCCGGATCAGGCCGATGCTGCGGGACGCGCAGCGGGAGGGCCTGCTCGACTGGTACGGCTACGTGCCCAACCGGCACGCGCTGCGGATGGCCGAGGGGGCGATCGCCGGACTGTCGCTCCCGCACGACGCGCCCGGCCCCCGGCCCGTACCGGCCAAGATCATCGACTACATGTCCCGGGGCGTCCCGGTGATCACCACCCCCCTGCCCGCGGCGGCGTCCGTCGTCGAGGGGATCGGGTGCGGCGTCGTCGTCCCCTTCCGGGACGCGCGGGCGACGGTACGCGCGGTGCTGGCGTTGCGGGACGACCCGGAAGGGACGGCCGCGATGGGCGCGCGCGGCCACGCCGAGGCCCTGGCCCACCACAACTGGCCGGACCACGCGGGCGCTTTCGTCGGATGGCTGGAGGAATGGGCGGGTAAACCAGTGACGTCGAGCCAGGAGATTGGTGTACTGGAGGCATGGCACGCCATCTGATCCAGGGGCGCGAGGTCACCATGCCGGTCCGCGTCCGCGACGTCATGGTCTGCAGCGCGTCCTACCTGGTCAGGGCGGACGCCGCGCGGGCGGTGATCGCCTATTCGCATCTGGACGTCGCCGAGGTGCTGCCCCGCAAGGCCCTGTGCACGCTGGTGTTCGCCGACTATCTCGACAGCGACCTCGACCGCTACCACGAGTTCGGCGTCGCCTTCCTGGCCAGGCCCCCGGGCTCGGGCCACGTTCCCGGCGGGGGGCTGCGCGCGAACCTGTCCGAGCTGCGCCGCACCGGCGCCGGGGTGTTCGTCCACTGGCTCCCGGTCGACCAGGGCTTCACCCTGGAGGCGGGCCGCGCCATCTGGGGCTTCCCCAAGGAGCTCGCCGACATCGACCTGCGCATGTCCTCCCCCTACAAGCGGTGCATCGTCCGCAAGGACGGCCGCCTGGTGCTGGACCTGCTGATCAAACCCGGCGTCCCGGTGCCGGGCACCGGCATGGTGACCGCCCTCGACGCCTACAGCCACCTGGACGGCGTCACCCGCCGCATCCCCTGGTCGCTGACCCCCCGGGGGATCCGCACGCGCCCCGGCGGCGCCCTCATCCGCCTGGGCAACCACCCGATCGCCAGGGAGCTGAGCGAGCTCGGCCTGCCCAAGCGCGCCCTCGCGACCAGCACGATCTCCCACCTGGCCATGACGTTCGGCGAGGCCAAGGAACCCTGACGGTCCCGGGAGCGTCCGGGAACCCCGCCAGCCGGAGACCTAGAACCCCGGGAACCCCGTCCGGCGAGTGAACCTCGCGCCGCCGTCCCCGCCCACCGGACGGGCACGCCCCTCCCACCGGACGAACTCCGCCGCCCTTCCGCGTCCCGGAAGGATCCGCGTACGGGATCAGCCGTCGAGCTCCAGGAGGGGCAGCTCGGCCCTCGTCGGCAGGCCCTGCCAGTCGCTGGGGCCCGACGAGGCGAAGGCCGCGAGCAGGCCGCCCCGGCGCAGCCGGTCGGCCGGGTGGAGACCCTCCAGCAGCGCGCTGAGATAGCCCGCGACGAAGGCGTCCCCGGAGCCGTTGGGGTCGACCACGGGCGTGGAGAGGCTGGCGGCGTCGTGGCGGACCCCGTCGACCCGCACGCTCGCGCCCCGGGCGCCACGGGTCACGATGACCTCGCGATCCCCGGTGAGCGCGGGCTTGACCAGGTCGAGCTCCGTCTGCCGGACGAACAGCACGTCGGCCGAGCAGGCGAGCACGCTGAGGATCTCCTCGGCCTCGCGCAGGTCGGGCCAGAGCTGGTCGTGGTAGTCGATCGCCACCGAGACCGCGACCCCGGCGGTCCGCGCGGCGCGTACGGCGGCGTGCATGGCGTCGCGCGCGCTCAGCGCGGCGGTGATCCCGCTGACGTGCAGGACGCGGGAGGCCGCGATCCGGTCCACCGGGACGTTGCCCTGGGCGAGCCTGACGCCGGTGCGGTAGTACGTGACCCTGGAGGCCTGGCCGAGCCTCGACTCCTTCAGGAGGATCCCGGTCGGGGCCCCCTCGTCCACCCGGGCGTCGGAGACGTCCACGCCCTCGCCGCGCAGCGCGGTGAGGATCCTCGCCCCCAGCTCGTCGCCGCCGACCTTGCCCAGCCAGCCCACCCGGTGGCCGAGCCTGGACAGCCCGACCGCGACGGTGAACTCGGCCCCGGCGACGTCCAGCCTGGCCTCGTGCTCGTGGCGGATCCGGCCGCTGGTGACGACGCCGAACGCCTCGCCGAGTGTGTAGACGTCCACTGCGGATCGGGGGTCAGACGATCGGCGGGCGGCCGAGGCGCAGCATCCGCCAGGCGGTGTTCCAGCCCATGGGACGGCGCTCGCCCGCGGGCTCGCGGAGCCCCTCGGTGAAGCCCTTGAACCAGGCGCGCAGCGCCGGCCTGGAGCGCTCGCGGAGCAGGGTCAGCACGATCCAGTTGAGGAGATAGAGCCCGGCGAGCACCCAGGGAAGGTTGCGGCGGGCCAGCCAGACCCGGTTGCGGGCGTTGAGGCGGTAGAAGTCGGTGTGCCGGGTCGGGGGGACCTGCGGGTGGTACATGACCGTCTGGGCGTCGTACTCGATGCGGTAGCCCTCGCCGAGGAGCCTCCACGCCAGGTCGGTCTCCTCGTGGGCGTAGAAGAAACGCTCGGGGAGGCCGCCGACCTGGAGGAAGGCCGAGCGGCGGATGGCGCACGCGCCGCCCAGGAAGGTGGTGACCGGGGAGGACCGCTCGGGGTCGCCCGCGCGCAGGCGGGGGACGTGGCGGCGCTGGCCGATGCCGCCCTCCGGGTCCTTCACCCTGAAGGAGACGACCGCGAGGTCGTGCTCGGTGGAGAAGCGCTCCCTCAGGTGGGAGACGAGCCCCGTGTCGGCGTACCAGCCGTCGTCGTCGAGGAAGAGGACGACGTCGCCCGAGCACTCCTCGACGCCGCGGTTGCGGCCCGCGGGGATGCCCGCGTTGTGGTTCAGCCGCACGCTCCTGATCGAGGCCGAGGACCCGGCGGGCACGGTGGCCGACAGCTCGGGAACGTCCGTGCCGTTGCCGACGATGACGACCTCGACGTCACCGTCGACCTGGTTCAGCGCGGACTCGACCGCCCGGTCCAGCTCGGGGACCCGGTTGCCCATGGTGAGGATGACGCACGAGATCTTCAACGGGTCATCGTCCTGACGCGTCGAGAGCACGTACGGAGCATACTTTCATGATCACCGAGTCTGCTGGGTCGGGAATTCTGGCGGGGCTGGTGTTTCCTGGCATACCGCGGGACAAGCGTATCGGAACCGCCGGCGAACACCTGCCAAACAGCGGGGTGTTCGCACTTACGACGCGCCCGGACGCCATCCGGTTCCTCATGAGAGCCGCCTGGACGCCAGAATGCTGATCAGATGCAGGATCGTCTGCAGCACGGCGACAACCACGCAGGCCACCACGAGAATCCTCGTCGCCGCCAGCCCCCCGTTGATCGCGTCCCAGATCGCGGCGACCACGATGAGGAGGGACAGCTCGACCGCCTGCACGATCCGGTGGAACTTCAGCGCCGCCGCCGCCCTGCGCGCCATGCCCAGCCCGCGCGACCGGAAGTGCTCGGCCGAGGCCTCGGTCGCCGCGACCAGCCCGGAGCGGGCCCGGGCCACGTCGACCAGGTCGGTCTCCGCCTTGATCAGGATGGCGCCGAGCGCGGCGGCGAACCCGATCACGGTGTACCAGTCGGGCAGGATCTCCGACGCCCGGAAACCCAGCCCGATGAGGATGGCCGCCTCGGCGAAGTAGTGGCCGACCCGGTCGAGGTAGACACCGGTGATGGAGGTGCGGCCGGTCCAGCGGGCCAGCTCGCCGTCGGAGCAGTCGAGCAGCAGGTAGAGCTGGACCAGCAGGGCCGCGAGGACGGCCGCCCAGAGTCCGGGCAGCGCGAGCACGACTCCGGCCAGCAGGCCGGTGAGGATCATCAGCCAGGTGGTCTGGTTGGGGGTGATCGGCGTCTTGGCGAGGAACCAGGTGACGTAGATCGACAGCTTGCGCATGTAGAGAGCGCCGGCCCAGTGCTCGCCGCTGTTGCGGTCCATGGTCGAGTGCGGCTGGGCCACCGCACGGAGCTCAGCGACCGACGGCCCGGACATAATCCTCCACCCGATCGTGAATCTCCGGCTCCGACAGACGCAGGTGCTCGAGGATCGTGTAACGGCCGGGGCGCGTGGCCGGGGCCAGCATGACCGCCTCGGTGAACTGGGCCGGGGACAACCCCACGTCGGTGGGGGTGACCGGCAGCTCGTGCCCGCGCAGGCAGTCGACGACCTGGCCCAGCCTCCGCGAGTCCTCGCGGAGGAAGAAACAGAATGCGGCACCTATCCCGGCGAGCTCGCCGTGATTGGAGGTGCCGGGAAAGAGCTGATCCACGGCATGAAGGATCTCATGGTCTCCGCCACTCGACGGACGGGAGGAGCCCGCGACCACCATCGACATGCCCGACAGGATGAGCGCCTCGGCCAGCACGGTGAGGAACGCGTCGGACTCGATCGAGTCGGATCTGCCGATCACCGCCTCCGCCGAGGTGCGGGACATCGCGCAGGCCAGGCCGTCGATCGGCTCCCCGCGCTCGCTCGCGCCGAGCTGCCAGTCCTCGATCGCGGAGAGGTTGCTGACCACGTCGCCGACCCCGGACCGGACCAGCGAGGCGGGCGCGTCGTGGACGAAATCGAGATCGACCATGATGGCCAGCGGCATGGGCACGCCGAAGGAGCCCTTGCCGCCGTCGTGCGTCAGCGAGGCCACCGGCGAGCAGATCCCGTCGTGCGACAGGTTGGTGGCCACCGCCACCATCGGGATCCCGGCCAGCGACGCGGCGTACTTGGTCACGTCGATGGTCTTGCCGCCGCCGATGCCCACGACGGCCTCGTACGCGCCCTTGCGCAGGTCGGCGCCGAGCGAGATCGCCGCGTCGACCGAACCGTCGGGCACCCGGAAGACCTGGGCCTCGCCGAGCGAGGGAGTGATCACCGAGGCGATCCTGTCTCCCTGGCCCGCGCCCACGGCCACCGCCACCCGTCCCGAGGTCGCCACCCTGCTGTCGGCCAGCAACGAGCCCAGCTGGGCGACGGCGCCCCGGCGCACCTCCATCGACAGGGGGGCCGGGAGCATCCTGGCTAGTATCGGCACGCGATCTCCCGCGCCTTGGCGAGGTCGTCGTGGTTGTCTACCTCGACCCACGGGACGTCGCCGATCGGAGCGACGGCGATCTTCTCGCCGCGGGCGACGAGCTCCTGGTAGCCGTCCTCGTAGTAGAGCTGCGGGTCGCGCTCGAAGGTGGCCTGCAGCGCGTCGGCGAGGCGGTCGCCGATGCCCGGGCGGATGAGCGTGGCGCCGATGTACTCACCGGCGGCGGTGGCCGGGTCCATCAGCTTGGTGATCAGCCGCAGGTGGCGGTCGCCGTCGAGGGTGACCTTCATCTCCTCGTCGGCGAGCTTCTTGACGTCGTCGACCGCGAGCAGGATGTCGGTGGTCGCCGGCGCGGAGAGCAGCGTCTCCTCCACCGAGACGGGGTGCACCGTGTCGCCGTTGACCAGGAGCACGCCCTGGTCGAAGTAGTCGCGCGCGCACCACAGGGAGTAGGCGTTGTTCCACTCCTCGGCCTTGTCGTTGTGCACGAGGGTGAGCTTCACGCCGTGCCGCTTCTCCAGCTCGGCCTTGCGCTCGTGTACCGCCTGCGCCTGGTAGCCGACGATGACCACGACGTCACGGAGATCGGCCGCCGCGAGGTTGCGCAGCGAGATGTCCATGATCGTGGTGTCGCCGTCGACCGGCACGAGCGCCTTGGGCAGCGTGTCCGTGTACGGCCGCAGGCGTCGTCCGGCCCCGGCGGCCAGCACCATTCCCAGCAACGTGCACTCCTCTTTCGGGTGAGAGCCTCCCGGCGGGCACTCCTAGGCCCCAAAGATTAGTTGCCTTCAGGCCCTGATCGTGTAATCGAGGGTTCGCCGGATGTTCTCAATCGTGTGCTCCGAGGTCGGCCGCGTCCACCCCGACCCTCGGGGCGGCCAGCCAGCAGGTGACGCTCTCCCAGGAGAAAAGGCACCACAGGTAGAGCGCGAGCAGGGCGAACACCAGCGTGACCTGCCCGGCGAGCCCGCCGAGCGCGATCAGCAGCATACGGCCGTCCCAGCCCAGACCGGACGTGGCCAGCCAGGACGGCGGGTAGACCCGCTGCCTCAGCCGGTAGACGACGTCGTAGTGGTGGAAGGCCATCGCGCCGAGCAGCATGAAGATCAGCCACGGCGGCACGTCGTGCGCGAAGCCCACCGAGGCCACGAAGCCGTACTCGGTGAGGCGCAGGATCGGCGGCACCATCCAGTCGAGCCGGCCGTCGTGCGGGTGGGAGCTTCCGAGACCGGCCAGCAGCAGCGCCACCGCGGGGGCGAACACGGCCGGTCCGTCGGTGCCGGCCACGCCGACCATCAGCAGCACCCCGGTCACGAACATCCCGACGATCGCGGGCGGCAGCGGCGGGAGCTGCCCGGCCACCAGGGCGCCCATGCCCCTCGACAGCACCCCGTCGTCCCGGTAGGCGACCACGGCACTCCGCGGCACCGGCGCCATATGCACAGAAATCATGATCGCACCTGTTCTCCCACTCACCCGGCGGGAGATCCGTCCCGCCGGTCACGGACCCCGCCGCGGTCATCGGCTGAGCGACCGGCCCGCCCGGCCGAAGAGGATGTAGAGAGCGGCGACCCCGCCCCAGATCAGCAGCGCGACGAAGGTCACCCGGGCGTTGAAGAGGGCGGCGGTCACCGCGATCAGGGCCATCCGCTCCCCGATGGGCAACACGACGATCTTCTTGAACCAGCGGGTGAGCGACGCCTTCTCCATCGCCCGCGAGAGCCGCACGACCGCGTTGCCCGCCCCGGGCTCGCCACCGTCACCGGCGGCCGCCCTGCCCAGAGAGTCCGCACTGCCCGGGAAGTCCGTCAGCCCGCTTCCGGTGCCCGTCGTCCGCTCGTCCGCGGGTCCCGCCCGCCCACCTCCGGCACCGACGGCCGCTGCGCCGATCTCGCCGGATCCGTCGGAGCCACCGGCCCCACCGACACCGCCAACCCCACCGGCCCCGCCGACGGATCCGGCCCCGTCGCCCTCGCTCTCGCCCGTGCCCGGCGCCCATCCCGCGTCGGCACCCGCGAACGCGGCCCGCCGTTCCGGCCGCCGCGGCGACACCGACCGGCTCGCCTCACCGGCCGGGTGGGCCAGCGAACCCGCCGCCCTGGCCCAGGCCGCGCCCACCCGGCTCGCGTCGGCGCGCGCCCCCGCGTACGAGAAGTCGATCATGTGGCGGAGCATCTGCAGGATCATCGCGGACACCGCCAGCGCCCAGATGCCGTCCGGGCCGCCGCCCGCGATGTCCAGCCCGGCCGCGTACCCGATGGCGAGGCCCAGGTAGACGGCGTACTCCTTGACGCGGTCGAAGGTGGCGTCCAGCCACGCCCCGAGCGGCGAGAAGGTCCGGGTGTAGCGGGCGAGCTGGCCGTCGACGCAGTCGAGCACGAACGACAGGTAGAGCAGGACCGCCCCCGCGATCAGGCCGGGCCGGGTGCCCACGGAGAACCAGATCGCGGCGAGCATGGCGAAGCCCACGGAGATGCCGGTGACCGCGTTCGGCGTCAGGCCGAGCGCGGCGACCGCCTTCACGAGGTGCCTGGACCAGGAGCTCACGCCGTACGTGGCGAAGAAGCCGTCGTTGGTCTTGACCGCGGCGTCCAGCCGGGCCTCGCGCTCGTCGACCTCGGCCAGCCGGGGCACGGCCGCGTCGGCGTCCGCCTGCCCGGTCATCCGGTCGGCGTGCAGGCGGCCGAGCCTGGCCGCGCGCACCGGGACGCCCGAGCGGACCAGGCCGACCAGGAGCAGGCCGGGGGCCTCGCCGCCGTCCATCGGGCCGAAGGCGCCCGTCTCGGCGAGCTCGGCGAGCGTCTCGGTGGTCTCGGCGAAGCCCGCGAGGTCGGACACGCCGATCTGGAGCGCGCCCCTGAAGGTGCCGTCGGTCTCGCCGGCCTCGTGGAAGGAGGTGCCCGCGGCCACCACGGACCTGCCGTCGGTCCTGACCGGCGGGCGCGCCGGCCCCGGGACGCCGCCCGCCCCGCCCACCAGCGCGGCGGTGTCGCGGGCCGGGTGCTCCACGAGCATGGCCAGCGCCTCGGTGTGCGCCACCAGGTCACCGGCGACCACCAGCACCGGGCCGATGGACGAGCGGGCCACCTTCGCGATCCTGCGCAGGTCGTCGGCGAGCCCCCGCGACCCCTCGGTCCCGATCATGTGGGTGCCGCCGGGCGCGTGGATGATGTCGCTGGAACGGGCCACCACGTGCACATCCCGTACGGGAAGCGTGGCGAGCTGGCCGGTCAGCCTGTCGAGGAGGGTCCCGCCGGGGCACCGGAGGCCCGACGACTCGGTGGTGGCGAGCACGACCGCGACCGCCCGCGAGGCGTCGGACGAGGCGATGGCGTGAGAGTCAGGCAATCCGGGCTCCTTCGTATCCGACGGGATCACCGTACGAATCGGGGAGTGCGCACTCAGCGTAGCTAGATCTTGACGGGATAGCACGGGAGCACGCCGGTCGATCAGGTACGCACCCATTACGCTCGCCATATCCGAACTGTCAAAGGAATCTGATCGTGTCCGAACGTGAACCGCGTCCCCGAACCGTCGGTGTGGTCCTGGCAGGCGGCGTCGGCCGGCGCGTCGGCCACGACACCCCCAAGCAGCTGCTGGAGATAGCGGGCAGGACGATCCTCGAACACACCCTCGCGCTGTTCGAGGGGGCACCGGAGATCGACGAGATCATGGTCCTGATGGCGCCCGGCTTCACCGGCGAGGTGGAGCGGATCGTCGAGCGCGGCGGTTTCACGAAGGTCGGCAGGATCCTGGAGGGCGGCGCGAGCCGCCCGGAGACCACCTGGCGGGCGCTGCGGGCGCTGGGCACGCGGGAGGAGTGCCTCGTGCTGCTGCACGACGCCGTACGCCCGCTGGCGGAGCCCCGGATCATCGCCGACTGCGTCGAGGCACTGAGGACCTTCTCCGCGGTCGAGGTGGCGATCCCGAGTTCCGACACGATCGTGGTGACCTCGCGGGGGCCGCGCGGGGAGGTCGTCAGCGACGTCCCCGACCGGGCCGGCCTGCGCCGCGTCCAGACCCCGCAGTGCTTCCGGCTCTCGGTGATCCGCGAGGCGTACGAGCGCGCCTTCGCCGACCCCGGCTTCGGCGACCGGCCGCCCACCGACGACTGCGGGGTGGTGCTGCGCTACCTGCCCGACGTGCCGATCCACGTGGTGCCGGGCAGCGAGCGGAACATGAAGGTCACCCACCCGGTGGATCTTTTCGTCGCCGACAAGCTTCTCCGGCTCGCCGCGGGCGACGTCCCCGCCCGCTCGGAAACCGCCCTGCGCGACGCGCTGGAGGGCAGGACCGTGGTGGTCCTCGGCGCGGACGACGCCGGTGCCGAGGTGGCGGAACTGGCCGGACGCCACGGCGCCCATGTGTTCCCCATAGGCTTCCCCGCCGCCGACTTCCGGGCGGTGGCCGACGCGCTCGCCCGCGTCGTCAAGGAGACGGGCGGGATCGACTACGTGGTCAGCACGGCGGGCGCGCCCCCGGGCAGGATCGACGCGGTGGACGACGCCGCGATCGCCGAGACCGTGAGCGTGAACCACCTCGGCCCCGTCACCGTCGCCAGGGCGGCCCTCCCCCATCTCCGCGAGACGCGGGGACAGCTGCTGTTCCACGCCCCCTCCCCCGCCCGGGACGGAACGGGAGACGGCCTGCGCGCCTTCGCGGGAGCCGCCGTGACCGGCCTGACCCGTGCGCTCGCGGAGGAGTGGGCCGGGTACGGGGTGCGGGTCAACTGCGTGGATCCCGGACGGGCGGGGACCACGGCGCCGCCGGGCCCGCCCGCCCCGTACGCCGTCGCCCGCGCCTCGCTGGACGTGCTCGCCTCCGGCGTCACCGGTCAGGTGGTCGGCGCCCGCCCCGGACCGTCACCCGTCTCCCCGGACGTCCGCCCCTGACCGTCACCCGGCTCCCCGGACGTCCGCCCCTGACCGTCACCCGTCCCCCCGGACGTCCGCCCCTGACCGTCACCCGTCCCCCCGGACGTCCGCCCCTGACCGTCACCCGTCCCCCCGGACGTCCGCCCCTGACCGTCACCCG